>NZ_CAKAKH010000003.1 GCF_916618885.1 Marinilactibacillus sp. Marseille-P9653
TTTTTCTTTTTCCAAATTTGATAGAGTAGTTTGCCATATTCTTGCACCCAACGATAAATCGTCGTATGAGAAACGTTAATGTCACGATCATATAAGATTTCTTGAACTTCACGATAGCTAAGGTTATTTATTAATTAAATAAACTCAATACAGTTTGAATCGTACCATTTTCGATCAATATATAAATTCCTAAGCCAATAAACACTATAGGAACAAGGATTCGTTCATATTTTTCTAAGGTTTCGGAAACAAAAGAAATCTTGGCTAATTTGTAACTGATATAGCAAAGAACCGCAACAGAAATAGCAAATACGATTAGAGCGGTGACAATCTCTGAAAAAGATAACGAGGCAAAGTAAGGAATATAAATCCCTAAGTTATCGCCACCAGAAGCAATTGTTATTAAGGCAACGGTCCAAAAGAAGCGGTTTGTTCCTCTTGATTCAAGCTTTTCAACGACTTCCTCTTCTTCTTCCTCCTCTTCGCCAACCAATGCCACTCTGATTCCTAAGAAAATCGGAATTAGACCGAGAAGCCCAATGATCCAATTTTGCGGAATGAAATTCAGCACATATGCTGCAAATAAACTTACGGCTACTAAGATACCTGTTCCTAGATATTGACCCCAAAAAATCTGACGGAGCCCTTTTTTTGTATGACTTTGAGAAAAAATAATCAGCAAGATAAACAAATAATCAATGCTGGTAGAAATATAAACAGCGATAGCTGAAAAAATACTTTGTAACAAAATAACTTCCTCCAAACTAAGATTTCATAGATAGATTTTCTGATAACTTTAAAAAAACATGAATAGCGGAAAGGATGTCTTCATTCGCTAAAGAGTAATAAACTACTTTTCCATCTTGACGTGATTTTGCCATTCCATGTTTTTTTAAAAAACGTAAATGGTGTGACGTTGTAGCAATACTAGCATCTAGTAATTCTGCTAAATCACAGACACACATCTCTTTAAAATTTTCCAAAGCATAAAAAATTTTAATTCGGGAGGAATTACTGAAACATTTCCCTAATACAATTAAGCTCGACAGATCTTTTTTTATTAATTTATTTTTTACAGTGTCTACTTTTTCTTTATGTACGATAGTCACTTGGCAAACTTTTTCCATTCATCTCACCTCACCTTCAAACGGTCGTTTGAAGGTAGTATATCTATTTGATCACTCGTTTGTCAAGCTACCTTAATTTCAATACACTATTATAAGCAATTTCATGTATCAAAAGATTGTTCAAATAAAGAGCAGAATTGACAAGCGTACTTGTCTGAGTTATTCTTTATTCAGACAAGTACGCTTGTCATTATAAAAGGAGGATAATTATGAAAAAAGAAAAGATATTAAACAGTTACCGAAATGAAAAAAAAGATGAAGGCAACGACCATATCAATAATATGAGTGATGAGAAAGGTTTCTTTGCTATGGCTATGTTAATCATGCTTATAACTATCTATAAAATATATATGAATTTGCCGTTTGGAGATACTGGTGCAATCCCATTATCTTTTTTATCTTTTCATAGCTTTAATCGTTATAAGCAAACGAAAGAAAAAGATACCTTGGTATATGGTATTGTTACTGGTTTTATTGGAATTGCGTTCTTAGTTTGGTATGTGATCGAAACAATATGAGTAAACAAGATAAAAATTATTCAGAAGAGACAGATTTAGTACTGAAAAATCATTTAAAGGACACCCGTAGAGAATTAGGGCTTTCTCAACAACAACTCGCAGATATGATCGGTGTTTCTAGAAATACGATTGGTTCAATAGAGAGATGTGTGTTTGTTCCTACAGCAAAATTAGCATTGATATTATGTATCGCTTTAGATAAAAAATTTGAAGAGTTGTTCTACTTTGATTAAATATAAAAAAATTAAAGAACCTTGTTAATACAAATTTCTAGATACACGATTCTATGTAATTTCATGTGTTACAACTTAATAGGAATTTAAATTTTATTATTAGATTTTTTAATCATTTACACGAAAATTAATTTTATAAAGAGCATACTCTATACTCTTATTTTTTTTTCAAGAACTCAAAAAAGCGGAAAATCCCAGATTTAAAAATCTGAGTTTCCGCTTTTGTCATTTCAAGGATGGACTATTGTCTCAGCCTCTTCTAATTTATTCTTAAGATATTTTTACTTTCTCTGCAGGTGCTGATACTTCTTTTTGTTCTTTTCGACTTTTCAACTTATACTTCATTAATCTCATGCCATTGAAAATTACCACCAAGATACTACCTTCATGAACCAACATTCCGATAGACATATTCATCCATTCGCTGAAGAAGACGCTGGTCAACAAGACCAACACTACTCCAATTGAAATCACGATATTTTGTTTCATATTATTTGCGGTGGCTTTTACTAATCCTAATGCGTGAGGCAAGTTGCTGAAGTTCGAGTTCATTAAAACGACATCGGATGTTTCAATCGCTACGTCCGTTCCGCTTCCCATTGCGATGCCAATGTCTGCTAAAGCTAAGGACGGACTGTCGTTAACGCCATCTCCAACAAAGGCTACAATTTGACCACGTTGTTGAAGCTTTCCGATATAAGCCGATTTGTCTTCCGGCAACATGTGGCCGTGAGCTTCGGTCAAACCAAGTTCGCCGGCGACCACATCAACGGTTCCTTGGTTATCTCCTGAAAGAACGACTAGATTTTTCACGCCCAAGTCTTTTAATTCCTGCAAATTAGCTTTCACACCCGGACGGACTTGATCGCGAATGCCCATCAGTACTTTTAATTCACCGTCGACCGCTGTCAAAACGAGAGAGTTCCCTTGTTGTTCAAACCGTTTGACATCTTTTTGCACTTTTTTGCTGAGAGTGACATTTTCTTTTTCCATCAAGGCCACATTCCCAACAGCCACTCTATGTCCAGCTACACTTGAAACGATTCCGCCGCCTTTCACGACTTCAGTTCCTTCAACAGGATAAAAGTTTGTTTCTCCAATTTGATTTAAGACCGCTTTTGCTAATGGATGATCTGATTCCCGTTCCACACTGGCCAGATAGCCAAGCGTTTCAGCAGAATCTTTTTCATACAGTTCAGTCGCTGCAACGGTTGGGTTTCCGACAGTTAAAGTACCTGTCTTATCAAATACAATTGTATCCACATTGCTGAAGTCTTGAATGACTTCACTCCCTTTTAAAAGAACACCGTTACGAGCACCATTCCCAATACCGGCAACGTTTGAGACAGGCACTCCGATAACTAATGCGCCTGGGCAACCTAGAACCAAGATGGTGATTGCTAACTCAATATTTTGACTGAACGCCCATACAACAATTGCCAGAACCAAGACAGCTGGTGTGTAGTATTTAGAAAAGCGATCAATGAACCGTTCCGCTTCGGATTTAGAATCTTGTGCTTCTTCCACGAGTTCAATAATTTTTCCAAATGTGGTGTCCTCACCAACTCGGTCAGCTCTGATTTGAATCGTTCCGTTTTCTAAAATGGTTCCTGCAAAAACTTCTGCATCAGCTAGCTTGTTGACCGGAACAGCTTCACCTGTAATGCTAGCTTCATTGATATGCCCTTCACCCGTAAGGACTGTACCATCTACTGGAACTTTCGCACCCGTTTTAACGAGCAAGATATCCCCTTCATCTACATCATCCACTTCTACTTCTTCAAATTCGCCATTATCCATTTGTTTCAAGGCGCTTTCGGGTGCCATTTCAGTCAATTCTTTGATAGCAGATCGCGTTTGGTTCAATGTTCGTTGTTCCAAGTAGTGTCCGAATAAGAATAAGAACGTGACAATAGCCGATTCTTCATAATTTTGAATAAAAAGCGCACCAATCGCTGCAATACTGACTAAGACATCAATACTGATGACTTTGACTTTCATTGCTTGAAACGCTTGAATGGCAATTGGCATAATCCCAAAGACAGAGGCGATGATCAAAGACCACTCTGAAAGTCCTACGTTTTCTAAAACAAAGTGACTGAAGAAACCGAGTGCGATTAACAATCCACTGATGACGGTGATAACATTTTTCTTGCTTAATATATATTGTTGCATGCTTTTTCCCTCCAAATTTAATTTCTCTTTTATTGATAAACACAGTATAAGATAATTGCCTAAGTAATTAATTGACGGCTATCAAGTTTAGAAAGTTCTCTTTTATCGTTTCTAAGCACCTCGAATCGGATTGCAACAAAAAAAGCAATCCTGGAAAAATAGCTTTTCTTCCAGAATTGCCTAGTTCATTTAATCTGTTAAGCGGCCTTGACTTTTGCTTTAAGGACCGGATAGCCTACGTTTTCGATAGCTTTTTGAATCTCTTCAATCGAAGTGACAGCTGAATCAAAATTGGTTTTGACTTTGCTGGAGTTGAATAATACTTTAATGCTGTCTTTATCAATACCGTTAACTGATTTCACGGCACCTTCAATTTTTTGCATACAACTTGGACAAGACAACGTTTCTAATTGCAATATAGCTTTTTCCATAATTCCTATCTCCTTTATGTGTTTTTATTTTATCGGCAGCAGATTAATGAACACTGCCTTTTCCTCTTTACAACTGTAGTATAGCTCACTTTTAGCAAACGAAAATTGACGGCTATCAAGTTTTGCACTTCTTTTTATCTTTTTGCTCAATTCACCATCTTAATAGTCTTTTTCTGCCCCTTATTGCCATCAGAATAATAAGAAATTGGTGGATAATCTTGTCTGCGTATAAACCATACTACAATCGCGCCAATAAACAGGGCCAGAGACAAGGCTTGCGAAACGCGGATCCACTCGCCAATCCATAAACTGTCCGTTCGCATACCTTCAATGAAGAACCGACCCACTGAGTACCACAAAACGTAACTCAAAGCGACTTCTCCTTGACGCAAAAGCTGTTTTCGGTTCCGTATAGTGACGATGAGGACAAAGCCCAACAAACTCCACAATGACTCGTATAAAAAAGTCGGATGGTAGTAGGTACCATTGATATTCATTTGTTCAATGATAAATTCAGGTAAATAAAGATTTTCCAAGAATTGACGAGTAACCGGTCCACCATGAGCTTCCTGATTCATAAAATTGCCCCAACGACCAATGGACTGGGCTAACAATACATTGGGCGCTAAAATATCAAGAACGAGTGCCAAAGAAGTACCTTTTTTCTTTGCATACCAATATAGCGTACCCCCTCCTGCAATCAATCCCCCATAAATCGCAATGCCGCCATTCCAAATCGCAAGGATTTGTCCTGGATTTTGCAGATAATAACCAAGTTCAAATAACACATAATAAAGCCGAGCGCCGAGGAGTCCAATCGGAATTGCCCATAAGGCCATATCGATAATGGTATCCTCTTCCAGTCCTTTTTTCTTTGCTTCCTTGGTGCTCAACTGGAGAGCCGCTAATATGCCCGCTGCAATAATGACTCCATACCAATGAATCACAACAGAACCAATCTCCACCACATGGGGATTCAAAACGCCTAATACGAATCCCATTCTATTTGCTCCATTTCTTCAATTTTTCGCGTCATTCTAGTCATGGTGATGCTGAACAAGATTCCGGCTAAGCTCCATGGAAACCAAACAGTGAATTCACTTTTAGCTCCCTGGTCACTCGCTTCGTAATACGCCACTTTTCCGTGTCCGATTACGCCGGCTCCTTTTACAACTTCCTCTTCTTTTTCCATAGCTAACCTATCTGCCTCAACAACGTTAGACGTTTTTGCTTCGCCGCCAATCGTGTTCTTGGTGAAAGGGACGACAAAGAATGCACCCGCTGCTGACAACGTGATGGCAACTATCACCCAAAAACAATGCACATTCACCCCTACTTATTTTTACGTTTTGTTCGACAACCCTATCTTAAAGAAAAATAAAACAAAAAAACTTGAGGGTTATCATGTTTGTGCTTTTATTTTTCCAATGAATGAAGGTCGTTCTGTCTTAAAAAAGCCAAAAACGGACAGATGGAAGCAAAAGCACTGAGTTCTGTCCCGTTGTTAATGAAGAGCGACAGAACACCAACGTGTAGAAAAAAGTGTGTCCGATTATTCGCTGTAAAGCAATAAATCATCTAAATCCTGAATCTTGATCCTTTTCCCAGACAGCTGTTGAATCAATCCCTCGTCCTCCAATTCTCCAAATTTGCGACTGATGGTCTCAGGTGTCGTTCCTAAATAGGAAGCAATGTCCTTTTTTGCCATCGGCAGGGTGATGGTGGGAGAGTTGCCCATTTCAGGTTCCACATTTTCTGCCAAAAACAAAACTAAACGGGTAATGACACTCTCCACGGCTACTTGTGTCGTTTGACGTTCTGAACTTTCTAACCGTTTAGACATTTCCGCCAATAGTTTTAAAGAAATAGCTGGGTATTGTTCCAGAAAATCTTGGACATCTTTTTGCTGAATCATACAGACAACGGTATCTCGGGTTGCTTCGGCATATTCCTCGTGTACTGCATCCGGGTTGAACAAGGTCCATTCTCCGGTGAAATCACCAGGGTTCAAGATCCGCACTAGCTGCTCTTTGCCAGAGTCTGCCAATCGATAAATACGGATTTTCCCACGATTGATAATATATAAAGTATCCTCTTTTTCTTGTGAACGAAACAGAAACTCTCCTTTTTGATACTGTTTCGTGTGGGCTTTTTCAGCAATGTAATTCATCGCGCTATCCTCTAAGTGATTGAATATTGGAACCAAGCGGATACAGGCTGCGTGGTCACCAATTTCATGATGGGTATGTTTAGTCAATTCATTCTCCCCCTTTATTTATTTTGTTTATATTCGCTGCTTTTATTATATAAGTCTCTTACTACAAAAAAATTGATGCACATTAAGAAAATGGAAAAAGGACTGGAAAGAATTCCAATCCCTAAATCAGCTTCTACTTTTACCTTAATCTTCATCCTCATCAAGAGCGTCATCATCTTCTAATGCTTCTTTACCAATGAACGCTTGCAGCATCCAAATGTTCTTGTCTAAGTCATTTTTAAAAGCAATCAATGTATCTTCTAAAGCATCGTCACCCTCGTCTTGAGCTAAACGAATCGCGCGAATAGTTAGGTCACGAGTGCTTCTGAAGTCCTCGATAATATTTTCAACCATGTCTTCTGCTTTAGCGTATTTATTAACTGCATCTTCCGAAAGCATCGAATATTTTTCAAATTCAACCGTTGTCGAAGCAGGTTTATGCCCAGAAGTAATTAGACGCTCCGCAAGTTTGTCGAACCATTTTTCATTTTCGTTATACAACTCTTCAAATTTTTCATGCAACGTAAAGAAATTGGCTCCTTTTACATACCAGTGATATTGGTGCAGTTTCACATGTAATGTATGCATATTGCCTAAAAGATGATCCGCAATGGCCGCTGCATTAATTTTCGTATGATGAACATGTTCCTTGTGTTCTTGTTCTTCTTGCAATCTTTCTTGGGGTGTTCTTTCTTGAGTAGCTTTATTTTCAGTCATGATTTATTCCTCCTATAATTTTGGTTTGTTTAAAATAGCTTTCTTTGATTCCTCCTTTTTCTTTACTGAATTTAGTATAGGATAGATTTCCGTTAAAAAAATTGACGCTCATCAAGAAAAGTATTTCTTAATAGACGCCAGGCTTCTCTATTAAATTCAACTGAAATAATCAAAGGAATGAAGTCGTTCCCTCCAAACAAAAATTTCATTAAAGTAGGGCCTAAAAAAAGAATAGCAACTATACTTTGTCAAGAGACCTGACTGCTATTTTTTTGCTTGTTATTCTTCAATTACCAAATGTCTTGCCTTGCAGTATATTTAATGCTCTTTCTCACTAGTGTTGCATGCAACACTAGTGAGAAAGAGCATTAATAAGATTAACATAGACGAATAACTTTACTTTATTTATGTCATACCATAAATAAAAATTGAAAAGAATTTTTTTATTTATTTTTAGTAGGGGAGCGTCAAGAAGTTTGTGTAAATAAAGAATCCCTTCTGTAAAAATCATCTCTCTGCTAGTGTTCCAAACATTTCCCATAGCTCTGCTTCAGCTTGCTGGAACCCGCGGTGGCTTCGGGTTAAAAATTTCTGATTATACAGATCGAAATTTGAGACTAAAAAGCGATCCATGGATTCTTCATTTTGAAATTGCTCTTTACGTCGACTGTATTTTTTGATTTGTTTGTTAAAAGATTCAATCAAATTAGTGGAGTACAAGCTCCTGCGGATCGAAACGGGAAAGTCATAGAACGTCAGTAAACTGTCGTTCTCTAAGACTGCTTTGGTTACTCTAGGGTAACTGGTGTGCCATTTCTCTGTAAATTCAAGCCGAACTTCGATTGCCTTTTCTCGTGAGTCTGCTTGGTAAACAGCTTTGAAATCTTCACATACTTCTCTGCGATCAGCTACACGTACTTTACTAGCAATATTGCGAGAAACATGAACACAACAGTGTTGATAAGCAGCTTGAGGAAATGCTTGATGAATCGTATCTTTTATTCCTTTAAGACCGTCGGTCACAAAGAGGAGAACCGATTTAACACCACGGCTTATTAAGTCTTCTAATAGCTCTTTCCATGTAACAGTAGATTCATTTGGGGCAATGGCATAACCGAGTACTTCTTTGGCACCATCTGGACGGATTCCAACGGCTATATGAATGGCTTCTTTGTCTACAGTTTTACGTTTTAAGGGAATATAGGTAGCGTCAAGATATATAGCGGCATAATGATCATTTAGTGGACGTTTTTTAAAAGCAGCCACTTCTTCAGAAAAGACTTTTGTCATGTTGGACATCGTCTGCGGCGTATAGTGATGACCATACATTTTCTCAATCAAATCGGCAATTTCAGACATCGTGATCCCTTTTCGAAAGAGATGAATAATCGTTTCTTCCAGCGTTTCATTGGTTCTTTTATATGCAGGAAGCGTCTGTTGTTTAAATTCACCATTACGATCACGTGGAATCTGTAGCTTAAGTTCACCATATTCTGTTTTGACCGTACGGTCATAGGTGCCGTTACGAGAGTTACCTGAATGGAAACCAATACGATCATACTTTTCATAATCTAAAAAGACGGTCAATTCCGTTCTTAAGAGTGTATTAACGGCCAATTCTATATGAGAACGAAATAATTCATTTAAATCACCTTTTGTAGCTAGAGTCTGTAAGATATCTGTAGTAAGATTGTTCATAGGGAAGTCCTCTTTTCTGTGAATGTAGTGTGGTAACTCTATTCTACAGAAGGGGCTTCCTTTTTTCTATTTACACAAGATATTTTACACTCTCTAAAACATTGATAAAAATGAGATGGGATAATACCATCGAGTTCGATGAGAGCAAAAAAAACGAATCTTATGAAGCGTTTGAAAATGAATGCCAAATGTTTCTAGAAAATGCATTAAACAGTAATCAGTGGTTTATTTGGGTTGCTGAGAATAAAGGGGAAATTTCATCTCATATATACATAGAATTGATACAAAAAGTTCCAAGGCCTGGTAAAGTTAATTATCCATTTGCATATATGACCAACGTGTATACCGTTCCCGAATATCGAAATAAAGGCATTGGAAGCAAAGTAGTAAGTACAATAAATAACTGGATAAAAGAGAATAAATATGAGTTTGTAATTGTATGGCCGAGTGATGAGTCTATTAATTATTACAAGAAAAATGGTTACGCTCATTGTACGGAACCAATGGAATACTTTCCTTTTTGAACGAAGTTATTAGCTGAATAAGCGTCTATATTTCTTAATGTTTATATATAATGATTGTATATTTCATTTTGCATGGTTTCTTCGTCTAAACCAATATAGGACAACGTGACTGCTGGACTGGAATGATTAAAGACCTTCATCAACAAACTTACATCATTGGTGCGCTTATAATGAAGATAACCGAACGTTTTCCGTAAACTATGCGGCGATAATTTTAATCCAATAAGATCTCCAGACTCCTGGACAATCCGAAAGGCCTGATAACGGCTAATGGGTTGTTCAGGATTTTTATTACTCGGAAATAAATAATCTTCTTCAGTTAACTGATTGGCCAACACATAATCTCTTATGATCAACTGGATTCCTGCATTCAACTGAAATCGTTTTGGTTTTTTCGTTTTTTGTTCAATTCCAATATACTCCCCATGAAGAACTGTCCCTACTTTAGTCGACAACACATCAGAAACTCTTAATCCTGTATTTAACATGAAATCGATCAAGACATATTTTTTAGATGTCTTCTCCCATAAACTTTTCAATTCTTTCAATTTTTCCTGGTCTTTCACTGGACTAGAAGTACTCATATTTCGGCTCCTTAAAACGCAACAATTAAATTCAATAAGTTGCATTATTTGCTTATAAATTTAGTATACAAAAAAAACCTTGCATGTACAAGGTTTCGGACGCAACAATCTTAACAAATGTTGCGTTTTTTACTTTTTAAATTTCAAAGTATACTTTTTCTATTAGATTTGCAACTACGCAAAACCATATGAGTTACAGCGGAAGCTCTATGATTCACGCCGTTGCTAAAATTTTTTACTTCTTCAAAATTTTCCAAGTTTATTTAATAAAGTAACACGCACTACCCGTCACTCTATAAGGGAAATACATCTCTTCATACATCGCAATTACTTTTTCTAGCCATAAGTAAAACAAAAAGAGGAGTGATTTAATCACTCCTCTTTTTTATGTATTGAATTCTTGGAAAACACAAAATCAAAAATCGTGTAATCTATACCTAATATGGGTTTGACACATTCGCGACACAAAGTTAGCGCTTACAAAAATAATTATTTTAAAAACTTGAAAATTTTGTAAAACTATGTTATAATTAGCATAGCGGTGACAGTAGAAGTTTCAGCCTTTTACTGTCGGTTTTCTTATAACTGTTTAATCGTTTAATGACTATTAATTCCGTTCAACTGGTATTTATAATATCACTATCGAAATTCAATTTCAAGTCTTTCGATAGAAATATTGTATCAAAAATATGAATTTTTACGAAATGAAACTACTTATATGATCTCCCATGGCCGCACTATACCAAAATCAGGAGATTATTATTAATGGAAAACAACAAAATTATTCGCTTTAATCAACACTTCAACAAACAAGACGACAGGTACCTAGATATACCTTTGAATTCCGACGTGAAAAAGTTTGTCGATCCGGTAAAAATTGCTGGAATTAACGAACCTTTATTCGATTCTAAGAAGGCTAGCTTCAAAGTACAAGAGTACTTTAAAAAAGGTTTTAGTCTATATGCAGAAGGAAATAAAAATTTAGCCATTTCTTTGCTTAGCGAACCTAAGGAAATAAATGCTACTCATTTGGGTCTTTCTAAAGGGGCTTCAAAAGGTAATGGTCCATCTGAAGAAATATTAGACGGTGTTTTTCAGAAGATTACATCTGAAGAATTTCTCAGAAACTCTTTTATGGCACGTCCGACTCTAATTCCTCTATTCGTTCCGAATTTTGGTGCTGATAGATTTTCAGATTTGACTGTTAACATAATTAGCAAAGAGCTAGCAGAATTTACTGAAAATATTTGCAAAGAGCTTGGTATTCCCGTTTATGTGACAGGGCTTTGCAAATACTACGATGTATCAGATGGAAAATGGAAACAGTTAGTAGCAAATTTGCCGATGGGGCCAGACAAGAAACCTATACTTCTTGTACCAGCTGGGTTAGTGACTGATAATTATAAATTTTCGATTGAAAAGTTTGTCTATACTGTAATTTTTGCTCATTTAAAAGACGAGCATTTGAATAGAAGAAGTCCCTTGGTAACTTACAAAGAAAAAAACGGTGTGCTTACACCTGTAAAGCCTACTAACCGAGTGCTTAAAGAACATGAAATAAGAACGAAGTATAAAGATAGAGGTATGCTTAAAGCTTTTGCATTAGATAAATCACTTGAGCACCCTCATTTGCTAGAGCAGTATATCTCGTTTATTGAAGATGAGAAATATCAATAATTAAATATCGAAAAATTACCAGTTGAACTAAAAGCGGACAGATATTAAATCTGCTCGCTTTTTATTTTGTTCTATCTAACAAGTAAGTCTGATACACAACTAGCTAAAAACAGAAGTTCGTTAAATTCAGTAGGTTTAATCCCTGATGTGAGGGCTCTCTACTTTTTTTAAACACTGTTCATAAACGACTACTTTGTAATCAATTATGAACGAATCACACTGACCTTGCAATGATTTATGTGTTATCCGAGCGTAATTTGAATAATGGACTTTATCGTGTAAAAAAAGATACAACATTTATATAGAATGTTGCGTTTTTAAAACTGTGAAATTAATATACCGAAGTCGATATATAAAAACTATCTATCGACCTCGAAACTCAAATTCTTTAATTAAATAGAGAGATAAATATATTGAAAATATAAAAAGCTACTTGACCCATGAAAAAGCCTTCAAATCGAGAATTAAATATTATTAATTTAAAAGCTCTTTCATTAAAGAATTTAATTTTAATAGATAAACTTGTACAGCTTCTAAATATATTTTTTCGAGTTCACGCTAAGGGTACAAATTTTGGTCATATGAAAGCTTCCTGGTATGTTTTTAGTGGTTAAAAATAATGTACCGTACAGGCGATTATATAGCCTTTCTTTTTACACAATTATATGGACTTTATCATAGTACGCACCATATTTAGAAAATATCATTTTATAATGAAAAGTGTATAAGAATAGCTGTCCTCCTTTATTTTTAAATAAATCCTTGACAAGAAAGGTTTACACATGTAAACTTGCTTCAAACGATTTAGTTTACATGTGTAAACGAAAGGGGTGGAAAAAATGAGTACAATAGTTGTAAACCCTTATATCACAGATGCTGAATGGGAAGTTATGCGTGCAGTCTGGGCGAATGTCCGAGTGACTAGTAAAGAAGTCATCTCAATCTTGAAGGGGAAAATGGACTGGAAACAAGCTACTATCAAAACGCTCTTAGGTCGACTGGTTGAAAAAGGCGTACTAAATACAGAGCAAGAAGGTAGAAAATATATTTATTCGGCAAATATCGAAGAGAAAGAAGCGGTAAGAAGTTTTACAAACGATATTTTCGATCGTATTTGTCGGAAGAATGTCGGGAATGTAATAGAGAGTATCATTAAGGATCATACTTTAAGTTTCGATGATATCCAACGGATAGAAGAAATATTAGAGATGAAAAAAGCTTTCGCAGTAGAAGAAGTTGATTGTCAGTGTGCAGAAGGGCAATGCGATTGCCATTTACATCATCATGGAGAATAAGGAGCGAAAAAATTGGAGAATAAATCATTTGCCATAGAAGGTATGACCTGTGCGTCTTGTGCACAGACAGTAGAAAAAGCAGCAAAAAAGGTTCGTGGGGTCACACAGGCTTCCGTAAACCTAGCAACAGAGAAGTTAAGTATAGAGTACGATGAACCAACTTTTTCGGTAGAAAATCTACAAAAAGCAGTGGATAATTCAGGGTATGAAATGGTCACCCAGGAAGGAACGACGCAAACCTTTGCAATTGAAGGGATGACCTGTGCATCCTGTGCACAGACAATTGAAAAAGCTGTCGGAAAGTTGTCGGGCGTAGATAAAGCTTCAGTCAATTTAGCGACAGAAAAAATGCAAGTTTCTTATAACCCGTCAGCAATTTCAGTATCTGATGTGACTGGTGCTGTATCCAATAGTGGTTATGCAGCCGTATTAGAGACTACGGATACTCAAGATAATTCACGAGCAGAGAAGCGTGAGAAAAAAGAAAAAAGAATGAAGCAACTTTTAAATCGTTTTGGGATATCCATTATATTTACAATCCCTTTATTAATTATATCCATGGGTCATATGGTCGGTATGCCTCTACCAAATATCGTTGACCCAATGATAAATGCATTTAATTTTTCTCTTTTACAACTTATTCTGACTTTGCCGATAATGGTAGTAAGCTGGGAATATTTCCAGAAGGGATTTAAAAGTTTATTTAAAGGTCACCCAAATATGGATTCCCTGATTGCGCTTGGTACGGCGTCTGCATTTGTTTACAGCCTTGCTGCGACAATCGGGACAGGCCTGGGTTACGGCAACTTTTCCGATTTACTTTATTATGAAGTAACTGGAGTTATCTTGGCGCTCCATACATTAGGGCTATTTTTAGAAGAACGCTCAAAGGGGCAAATGTCCTCAGCTATTGAAAAATTAGTTAACTTGGCTCCTAAAACAGCTCGAGTAATACGTAATGGTGTGGAACAAGAGATTACTGTGGACGAAGTCGCTTTAGGAGATGTTATTCGAGTTCGTCCGGGAGAAAGTATGCCTGTAGATGGTGTTGTTGTTGAGGGACGCACTTCAGTCGATGAATCAATGCTGACAGGAGAAAGTATTCCCGTAGAAAAGGAAGATGGAGACGAGGTTATAGGGGCTAGTATCAATAAAAATGGTTCCATTGACTACCGTGCGACTCGAGTAGGAAGTGACACTACTCTATCCCAAATCATCAAGCTGGTAGAAGACGCGCAAGGGTCTAAAGCACCCATTGCTCGAATGGCCGATATCATTACCGGATATTTCGTACCGATTGTAATAGCATTAGCCGTTTTAGCAGGGATTGCTTGGTTAATTGCAGGTCAATCTGGAATATTTGCTTTATCCGTTATCATAACAACCCTTGTCATTGCTTGTCCATGTGCCTTAGGTTTGGCGACTCCAACAAGTATTATGGTTGGAACCGGAAAAGGGGCAGAACATGGTGTCT
Organism: Marinilactibacillus sp. Marseille-P9653; assembly: GCF_916618885.1. Classification (NCBI taxonomy): domain Bacteria; kingdom Bacillati; phylum Bacillota; class Bacilli; order Lactobacillales; family Carnobacteriaceae; genus Marinilactibacillus; species Marinilactibacillus sp. Marseille-P9653. The sequence goes on from NZ_CAKAKH010000003.1 coordinate 14,711, forward strand.
TGATAAAAAGTGGTGAGGCGTTAGAAACCACTCATAATTTAGACACGATTGTATTTGATAAAACAGGGACACTGACAGAAGGTAAACCTATCGTGACGGATATTTTGGTAACTCCTCTTATTACTAAAGAAAATCTTTTATATTATGCAGCTTCCGGTGAAACAGGTTCTGAACACCCATTAGGCGAAGCCATCGTACAGAAATCAAAAGAAGAGAACATGACATTAGCTAAACCAGATCATTTTGAAGCGATTCCTGGACACGGGATTCGAGTTGAAATTGAGGGCAAAGATATGTACATTGGAAACCGTAAACTGATGCTAGAGCAAAAGATTGATTTATCAAGCATGGAAAAAGAATCCGATCGTTTAGCAGACGAAGGAAAAACACCGATGTATCTCTCTGTTGATGGAGAACTAGCTGGAATTATCGCAGTAGCTGACACACTCAAGGAAAATAGTATGAAGGCTGTTAAAGAACTTAGAAGACGCGGTGTTGAAGTAATCATGATTACTGGAGATAACAAACGTACAGCCAAAGCGATTGCTAAGCAAGTGGGTATAGACAGTGTATTAAGTGAAGTATTACCTGAAGATAAAGCAGAGGAAGTCAAAAAACTACAAGAGGCAGGCAAGAAGGTAGCGATGGTTGGAGACGGCATTAACGATGCACCCGCATTAGCTCAAGCAGATATCGGTATTGCAGTTGGATCAGGTACAGACGTGGCGATTGAATCGGCTGATATTGTCCTTATGCGTAATGATTTAACCGCTGTATTGACTGCGATTGATTTAAGTCATGCAACGCTACGAAACATTAAACAAAACTTGTTCTGGGCTTTTGCTTACAACCTTGTAGGTATTCCAGTTGCGATGGGTCTCTTGTATATTTTTGGCGGACCATTGATGAGTCCAATGTTTGCGGCAGTCGCCATGAGTTTCAGTTCCGTATCGGTCTTGCTCAATGCTTTACGGTTAAGACGATTCAAACCAGCAGTTGTTTAGAAAATACGTAACTTATCTGGGATTTAAACTTCTACCTATTTAAAAAACGGGAGAAGACAAATAAAAAAAGGGGAATAGAATAATGAAAAAAGAAGTCTTATTAGATGGCGTAAAATGTGCAGGTTGTGCCAATACAGTGCAAGAAAAATTTTCAGCTATTGAAGGCGTTGAATCTGTAGAGGTGGATTTAGCGACTAAAAAAGCAGTACTGGAAAGTCAAACAGAGATTGATACCGAAACACTCAATGCTGCTTTAGCAGAAACTAACTATTCAGTATTAAGTGCATAAAGTACGAATACCATTTATTCATAGATAGTAGATAGAGATAAAGTATAGAACCCTTTTTATGATAATTATATGCAGTGTTAGATGAGAGGGTTCTAAAACTTTAAAATCAGTCTCTAATCTAATAAGGAGGAATTAAAAATGAGTAATAACAAAAAACATTCGTCACATAGTCATCATAATCACGGCGACATGGATCACTCAAAACACGACCATAATGAAATGGAACATCACGGGGGGCATCACGATCATCATGCTGGTCATGACCACAGTGGGCATGGCGGGCACGATCATCACCACCATGGAGATTTCAAGGAAATATTTTTAAAATCATTGCCTATGGGAATTATCATTATGATTTTATCGCCTATGATGGGGATTTCGTTACCATTTCAGTTTACATTTCAGTATTCTGATATATTGGTGGTTCTTCTCTCTACGATTTTGTACATTTATGGAGGTAAACCTTTCTATATGGGGTCAATAGATGAGTTTAAAGAAAAAGCTCCTGGAATGATGGCTCTTGTCACTCTTGGTATCTCTGTATCCTACTTTTACAGTGTTTATGCAGTCATTGCTAGATATGTGACTGGTGAACATGTGATGGAATTTTTCTTTGAATTTTCTTCATTAGTATTAATCATGTTGTTAGGTCACTGGATTGAGATGAAAGCTGTTGGAGAAGCCGGAGATGCACAAAAAGCATTGGCTGAGTTGGTGCCGAAAGATGCTCATGTTGTATTGGAAGACGATTCAATTGAAACACGTCCAGTTGCTGACTTGCAAGTAGGTGATTTGATTCGTGTTCAAGCCGGAGAAAATGTTCCAGCAGATGGAACGATCCAGCGTGGCGAATCACGTGTTAACGAAGCACTTTTGACTGGGGAATCGAAACCAATTGAAAAAAATCCCGGAGATGAAGTTATCGGTGGATCAACCAATGGTGACGGAGTCCTCTATGTGGAAATAAAGCAGACGGGCGATAAGTCCTTCATTTCTCAGGTTCAGACATTAATCAGTCAAGCTCAAAGCCAACCATCTCGAGCAGAAAATCTTGCACAAAAAGTTGCAGGATGGCTCTTTTATATTGCGATTATTGTAGCTCTTATTGCCCTTGTCATATGGATGGTTATAGCTGATGTACCAACGGCAGTTATTTTTACAGTCACCACATTAGTTATTGCTTGTCCGCATGCCCTGGGTCTGGCTATTCCATTGGTGACTGCTCGTAGTACCAGCTTAGGGGCCAGTCGGGGATTATTAGTGAAAGACCGGGAAGCTTTGGAGTTGACTACAAACGCAGATGTTATGGTTTTAGATAAAACTGGAACTTTAACAACTGGTGAGTTTAAAGTATTAGATGTTGAACTCTTTAATGATAAATATACGAAAGATGAAATCGTTGCCTTATTGTCAGGTATCGAAGGTGGATCTAGTCACCCTATCGCTCAGTCAATTATTAGTTACGCAGAACAGCAAGGGATACGTCCAGTAAGTTTTGATTCGATTGATGTTATTTCTGGCGCTGGTGTAGAAGGTCAAGCTAACGGACATCGTTATCAATTAATCAGTCAAAAAGCATATGGACGTAATCTGGATATGGATATTCCAAAAGGAGCAACCCTCAGTGTCTTAGTAGAAAACGACGAAGCAATCGGTGCTGTAGCTTTAGGGGATGAATTAAAACCAACAAGTAAAGACTTAATACAAGCCCTTAAAAAGAACAACATTCAACCCATTATGGCAACGGGTGACAATGAAAAAGCGGCTCAAGGAGCAGCAGAAATTTTAGGTATTGATTATTTGGCTAATCAATCTCCTCAAGACAAATATGAATTAGTTGAAAAACTTAAAGCAGAAGAAAAGAAAGTTATCATGGTCGGTGACGGGGTCAACGACGCACCTTCTCTTGCATTGGCAGACGTTGGTATAGCTGTTGGTGCGGGAACTCAAGTAGCATTGGATTCAGCCGATGTCATCTTGACACAGTCAGACCCGGGCGACATTGAATCCTTTATCGAGTTGGCTCAGAAGACCACACGTAAGATGAAAGAAAATCTTGTTTGGGGAGCAGGGTATAACTTTATCGCAATCCCAATAGCTGCAGGAATCTTAGCACCAATCGGCATAACATTAAGCCCAGCAGTCGGTGCCGTCTTGATGTCACTTTCGACTGTAATTGTTGCTATCAATGCTATGACATTGAAATTAGAGCCAAAATAAAATGTCGATTAATATATCGAATAATTGAATCACCTTAACGTTTGAAAATACAATAGTTTCACAGGATTGGAAACATATAGTTTTCATAAAAGAATAAAAGAGTTTATACTAAGAGCACTGAAAATAATATTTAAAGGAGTGTACCTAATTGAAAAAGTATATTCGTTTTGGCCTCATGATTTTGACGTCTACAGTGATTATGTATTTTTTGATGTTCGTGAATGTCAATGAATTTGCGCATATCTACTTGAGTCAGACTCGTATCTATATGGCCATTCTAATGGGTTCTGTCATGGCGATTATTATGATGGGTTTTATGTGGAAAATGTATGATAATAAACAATTAAATGTTGGAATAATGGGACTTTCAGTTTTACTCGTGGTGGGATCGTTTGGGCTTATTCAAAACCAAGTCGGAGTAGACGATACTGCTTGGATGAGAGCCATGATTCCACACCACTCTACTGCTATTATGACTAGTGAAAATGCCAATCTCACAGATTCGCGGGCACAGCAATTAAGCGAAGAAATTATCCAAGCACAAGAAGAAGAAATTGCTAAAATGGAACAATTGATAGAAGACATAGAGAAAAATCGGGAGGATTAAACAGCATAGATTCTTATACTAATCTAAACTGATTTTCACGGTGAAAACGTAAAAATGTTCTATTACTATTAATCGTCCCATTTCTATAGTTAAATTTATAAAAAAATAATTTTACATTTTAATCAGGAGGGAAAAAAATGAAACAGAATAAAAAATGGATAGGAACTATTTTACTGTCATCTGCCTTATTGCTCGGAGCATGTGGCACTGACGAGGTAAATGAATCTACTATAACAGACACAAACCAAACGACAACCGACGATACATCTTCAGGAAGTGGTGATCACGGTGGCATGATGCACGATGAATCTGGTGAAATCCCAGAAGGTTTGGAAGAAGCAGAAAACCCAACTTATCCTGTTGGCAGCGAAGTTACCATTCAAGCCGATCACATGCCAGGTATGAGGGGAGCCACAGGTGAGATTGTGGGCGCCTTTGATTCAATTGCTTATGAAATCACCTATACTGATAACGAAACAGGTGAAGAAGTTTCCAATCATAAATGGATCGTACACAAGGAAATTGAAAACTCCCAAGAAGAACCTTACCAAACAAGTGATGAAGTAGTTCTAGAAGCTGATCACATGCCAGGTATGCAAGGTGCTACAGCTACTATTGATTCAGCAGAAGACACGTCAGTTTATATGATTACCTATATTGATACTGAAACTGGAGATACCGTCGAGAATCACAAATGGTTGACTGAAGATGAATTAGAACCGGCTGAGTAAACAATATACTATCTATTGACGAAAACGAATATATTAAGTTGCATTATTTGATTATAATTTCAGTATACAAAAAAACCTTGATTACTCAAGGTTTTGGACGCAAAAATAATAAAAAATATTGCGTTTTATAGAAAATCAAAAGGCATATAGGTTTAAAGAAGAATTCCTCTTTAAACCTATATGCCTTTTTGTGAGCGTGTGCTATGTCACAAATGATTAGTCGAAAAGGAACTTTAATTAATATTATTGTTTTAATTAGTATATTTAAAATCAAACAATTAACTTCTAACAAACATTGTAGTAAATAATTACTTTTCTTGTTCTTCAATATGCGTTAAAACTTGTTCAAGAATACTAAAAACATGAAGATCGTCAAGGCTATAAATCATATTTTTACCAACTCGTTTTGCTTTTACTAATCTCGAGGTTTTTAAAATTTTCAACTGATGAGAAATGGCTGATTGTTCCATACTCATAGATTGAGCAATAGATCCTACACTAAGTTCTTCTTTGTGTAAAAGAAATAAAATTGAAAGTCGCGTAGGATCACTAATGATTTTAAAAAGCTTACTGACTTCTTGTAGGGACTCATTTTTAAATGGTAAAGTTGATGAAGTATACATAAGAGTTTCTCTCCTTTATATGTTTATCCGTTCATGTTAACACAAGAACAATGTAAAGCAATATTTTTCTGTACTCCTATTAACGAGTATACCAAATAGTTTTTTGACAAAATCGATTTAGCAATATATAATGAACGCGAATACATATGAATGAATATTCATGTGTATTCGTAAACGTTCCGATTTTAAAAATAACTTTATTAAGAAAGGTGATAAAAATGGAAACTACTCAAGAGAAACATGCACGCGAACAACATAGTCATGATCATAACCATGGAAGAATGCCGATTATATTGTATTTTATTGGTTTAACCTTGTCGCTTATTGCGCTATTCCTAAACCAAGAGTATCGTTTATTGCAGAATAGTTTGTTTTTAGTTGCTACTATCAGCGCTGGCTATCATGTCATTTTTCTTGAAGGGATCAGAGAAACTATTGAGCACTCTCGAACCCAACACAAATTCACACCTAATTCTCACATTTTAATGGGGGTAGCAGCAATCGGTGCTTCTCTTATTGGAAGCTTCTGGGAAGGAACATTATTGATTCTTATTTTTTCTGGCGCACATTTTCTTGAAGATTATGCTGAAGGTAGAAGTAAAAGAGAAATTACAAAGTTGCTGAAAATGAATCCAACAACCGCTAGACTAATAACGTCTGATGGAAAAACAACAATAGTTGATGTTAAAGAATTAAAGGTGGGTGATCACTTACAAGTACTAAATGGCGATCAAGTCCCTATTGACGGAATTATTTTATCAGGCACTACGTCCATTGATGAATCTTCTATCAATGGCGAGAGTATGCCTAAAGAAAAAGGCGAGGGAGACATAGTCTTTGGGAGTACAATTAATGGCGTAGGTACGTTTACTATGAAAGTCACAAAAGAAAACAAAGATACAGTTTTCTCGAAAATCGTACAATTAGTGAATCAAAATCAAGACAATCAAACCAAAGCTTCTAGTATTATTCAAAAATTTGAACCCAAATACGTCACCTTTGTTTTAATGACAATCCCACTCTTTATTGTACTCGCTCCGGCGCTTTTTGATTGGACATGGTCACAAAGTATTTATAGGGGGTTAGTTCTTTTAGTTGCGGCTTCTCCATGTGCTTTAGCAGCAGCGACTGTATCTGTAACGTTGTCAGCTACCTCTAATTTAGCAAAAAGAGGGGTGCTCTCAAAAGGCAGCACTTATTTATCACAGTTAGCAAATATTCAAGCCATTGCCTTTGATAAAACAGGCACTTTAACGAAAGGGAAACCTGAGGTCACCAACTATTACTTTACTGATGTTGTCAATGAAGAGGATGTTATTGATATCGTAGTGGCTCTTGAAAAAGAATCAAATCACCCCTTAGCAAGGGCGATTTTAAACAAATTCGAATCAAAAAATCAACGAATGATTAAGGTTGAAAATCAGATTGGAAAAGGTTTGACAGGTGAATATAACGGAAAGACTTATCGTATAGGTAAACCGACTTCCTTTAAATCTGTATCAGATGAGTTTGTGCGTAAGACTGAGGAATGGGCTTCAGAAGGTAATACGATTGTTTATGTATCAGAAAACGAAAAAGTCATTGGTATCATTGCACTGATGGATATTCCAAGTGAACATGCGAAAGCTACTATAGATTATTTTAAGAAGTGTGGTATTCACACCGCTTTAATTACTGGGGATTCTGAAATGACGGGACAGGCCGTTGGTAAACAATTAGGAGTAGATCAAGTCATTGCGAACGTCATGCCCGAAGATAAGTCCAAAATGATAAAAGAACAAATGGAGCGATATGGCATAACGGCTATGGTAGGAGATGGCATAAACGACGCACCTGCTCTTGTGAAGGCAGATGTGGGAATTGCTATGGGAGAGGGTACTGATGTTGCGGTAGATGTATCTGATTTAGTTTTAATGAAAAGCGATTTATCCAAATTAGTAAAAGCACATAAGCTTTCTTTGAAAATGAATCAGGTTATTTGGCAAAATATTATTTTTTCAATGTTCGTTGTCGCTTTTTTAATTACTGTTAGCTTGTTAAGTTTGACGGATATTGCAATTAGTGTTGTGATTCATGAAGGGAGCACTTTAGTCGTTATATTAAATGGTCTACGATTATTAAAAACTAAATAAACGTAAATTTCAAGTTTAAGTTAGTCACCTAGTTAAAAAAGATATTTGACCTTAATTGTTAGTAGGTTGTTGAAGGATATAGTCGTCATTTCTTTAGCACTAACGTGCTTAGACCACTTGGGACAACAAGCGTAGAGCATTGGCAAAACAGTCATGAGGGGTTTTATAGCCAAGTATTTTCCGAGGATAGTCATTCATCCATTGTTGTATTCTCAAGCACTGAGTTTCACTAAAATGACTGATAGCTTTACCTTTTGGAATAAATCGGCGGATAAATTTATGCTGGTTCTCGCTTGTGCCTCTTTCCCACGAAGCATACGGATGACTAAAATACACTTCAAGTGTCTCTTTCAGCGCTTCGTGAAGCCCTGCAAACTCAGATCCATTATCCGAGGTGATGGTCTTAAATACTTTAGAAAAGGTATCGCCGGCTTTAAGCCGTAATTGTTGGATTGCCTGATCAACGGATTCTTTATCTTTACCTCTGAGCTTAAGGATGATTTCAAAGCGTGTTTGACGTTCAACTAACGTCAATAAAACCGAATCGGTTTTCACTTTATTTCCGACAACTGTATCGATTTCCCAGTGTCCAAAAGTCTGTCTATTATCAATTTCTGGAGGTCTTTGTTCAATAGATTGGCCTAAAATCCGTTTGTTTGTTCGTCCTCTATAAGAAGTGTCTTTTGGTTTTCGTGATAGTTTTTCAAGTAGATCCATATTCTTGGTTCTCATGATACCTTTGTCAATCCATCCATAAAGAGTCGTTGTACAAGGAATAATAGAAGAGTCAAACAAGTCATGTGTTTTAGCAAAACCAATGACCACGTCCGGAGACCACTTTTCTAGTATCAATTTATCATCTGCCCACTCAATAAATGCATCCGTGTCAGCCCATTTTGGCCGACGGCCACAGTTCAATCGAAGCCTATCGTAAGCTGCTTGTCCGGTATCGGGATCGTAGATAGTCGTATAGTAATCATAAACTTTGCCGTTTTGCTTTTGGCGTTTAAGTTGAGTGATAGTTCCACGATGGATTTCACTATTGATGGTTTGCGGGACACGTCCCAGTGCATTCGCAATTTGACGATTGGAGTAGTTCTCAGTTTTTAAAATAGCAATTTGAGACCGTTCTGAATAAGATAAGTGTTTTCCCTTACGTGCTGATGTGTTATCGTTAGAGTGCGTCATGTGAATTCATCCTGTCTATTGAGAGTTAGCGGTAACTTCAATATAACATGAAATTCACATGGCGTTTTTTGTAGGTTAGCCTAAGTGGCTAACTTCATTATAAAATCCAGCAAAACTAAATAAATTCATACGTTTGTATAAGATCATGTACCGTTACAGAAGCATTCTTTTGATAGCATATAACTCGTCTCTTATGTTTAGACAAAAATATCTTCTAATAAAAAGGCTGAGACATAAGTCTCAATTTAATATTATTTCGCAAAATTAAACAAGCAAAAAAGCCGTCAAATTAAGGATTAAATATCCAAAATTTGACGGCTTTCTTCTTTTTAGCTAGTTTTGTCCCAACCTCTTATTAAGAGTGTACGGACAAATTTATTGCTTTTGTTTGATTTAGTATTATCTTCCAATATATGTGAGAGGGTCAACTAAATTTCCACCAGATGTTACTTCAAAGTGTAAATGAACACCTGTAGATGCGCCTGTCGTACCCATGATACCAATCTGTTGTCCCTGAGATACAGTTTGTCCAGGAGCCACTTTAAGTCCAGCTTGCATATGTGCATATAAAGTTGTGAAGCCGTCCCCATGATCAATCTTAACATGATATCCATAACTATTACTAAAAGAAGCAGTAACCACTTTCCCACCTTTAGCAGCTGAAATTGGTCCACCACCAGCAATATCAATACCTCTATGCAACTTTTGTTCACCTGAAATAGGGTGCGTTCGTGTACCCATTGGTGAAGAAATTCGTCCGTTTGCAGGTCTTGTCCAACCACTACTTACGCTTGGTGCTGAAGGTTCAGGATTGCTTGGTTTTGAAGGCTCTGGATTGCTTGGCGCTACTGGTTTAGAAATTGTTTCTTCTTTAGATGATTCAGATGTAGATACTTCCGGTTGCTGTTTTTCTGCTGCTAATGCTTCTTCAGCCGCTATTCTTTCTGTTTCTGCTAGTTGGAAAGCTTCCTCTTCTTCTCTTTGGCGTTGTTCTTCTGCCAAACGTTCTTCTTCTTGTATTTTTCTTTGTTCTTCTACAATACGTGCTTGTTCTTCCTGCATTTCTGTACTTAATGTACTGGTTCGTTGTGCAATCAGTTGCTGTTCTGAAATAAATGAAGCTTTCTCTTGTTCAGACATATCGAAACGTTCTGCGACCTGAATAATCTTATCGTCAAGTTCAACTCTTTGCGCAACTAAGTTATTTCTATCCACTTCTAGTTGCGATTTTGCTGTTTGAACGTCTTCTCGCTCTTTTTGGATAGTCTGTTCAGCAACTTCTAGAGCTTCCTGATCATCAATCTGAGCTTGCATGATCGTTTGATTCGCAGAAACAATTTTAGAAACCATTCCGATTCTACCAATAAGATCTGAAATATCTTCAGCAGATACGACCATATCGATGATGTCAGATGTATTTCCCTCTGTCTGAACTGATCGTGCTTGATTTTCTAATTGTTCTGTTCGCTGTTCAATCTGTAGCTCTAAAAGATCGATTTCTTCTTGTAACTGAATAATATCATTTTCAATTCGTTCAATCTCTTTTTCTTGTTCCTGAATGTCTAAAATCAATGCGTCAATGTTTTTTTGTAACTCACTAACATCTTTTTCCAAAGTAATACGTTCTTTTTGAAGATTTTCCATTTGTTGCTCTTTGGTTTGGATTTGCTCGTCCAAAGACCCATTTTTATCGTATAACTCTTTTTGTTCTCTTTCTAATTCTTCCATACGGTCAGACTGAGCTGAGACGTTCATTGGTACAAATGCTGGAAGACTTAAACATGATATAGCAACTATTGCGAATAATTTCTTTTTAATCAAATTAATTACCTCTAAATTCTCTTTTTATTTTTTTGCATGTGGCTTGACCACTGGTGCTCTCTTGATTACTAACCATATTGTATCATGCTCTAAGCTGTTGAAAGATTTTATTATAATTACAAAAGTAGCCCGACATTGTCATACAATTGTATTGTTAGTCGGGAGTTGAAGAGAATTTACTTCTTAAATGCTTTTAAAACGGTGTTTATACAATGATAGATTACGTAGGAAGTGAATGCTCTATTTTAAGAAGTGAACACATTTCGACAAACCATATTTAATCCATATTGAATCTAAAAAAAATACAAAGCTTATAAAATGGTTCACTGAAATAGAGAGTTGTAGAAAACTCGAAAATTGTATCTTGTCTTATTGCGTACTAAATATAAATAGTATAAAAAAGTACTCTACAACTTTTTTACTATATGTCCTTTTTAACAAAACATGATTTTTTAATTCTAAATACGGAGGAAATTGGAGTTGAGGATGTATATGGAGAATTGCTTACAAAAGATAATTTTGCTAAACTAAACTGAAAACAGTTGGTTAAAGGTCATAATTATGTTGGAATGATAGGGGATTAAATAATTGAAGTACTTGCTGTGACAATCAATACTGTAGGGGTAGTAATGGGAGTTTGACTAAAATAATTCAATAGAAATCGCTATCATCAACAGACAGGCAAATAACTATCTTCTTATTTTTTTCTATACACTTGAGTAGAGAAAGCAAAAAAATTCAATAAAATCTTTGGTCTATTCTGGGGATAATAGCTTTATTGATAGCTACTTCAATTTCTGGCTTTACAGGCATTTTAATTATAGTGTACTGGTATGTCAACACTTTTTTGAACAAAAATTATAAGGTGTAAATGATGATTGAGTTCACTTTCCTTTTGCCTCTCTAACTGAATGAGAGGCTAGTTTCGACCAGCTGGGGAACAACGGATTTGCAGACTTCAATTTCAGTCTGTTCCTGTTCCCAATCTTTTCGATAATCGATAGGAGATTCGTAGTCCAATGATCCATGTGGGCGAAAATGATTCCACCAATGGACGTAGTCCATAAGTTGGACTTGCAGTTCATAGAGTGTATGGAATGTGTTGTCGTAGACAAATTCAAACTTAAATGATTTATACGTGGACTCCGCTACGGCATTGTCGTAAGGATTCCCTTTTCTACTTAACGAGCGCACAATATCAAAGGTATCCAGTAATTCATCAATGGTATGGTTGTCGAATTCTTTTCCCCGGTCAGTATGGAACACGTTGACCGTATGTAAATCTCCCTTAACTGTAGCGAGAGCCTGCAGGACTAAGTCAGCTGTCTTATTTGGTCCAGCAGAATACCCGATGATCTCGCGGTTAAACAAGTCTAAAATAAAACAAACATAGAACCACTTATTGGCAACTTTGACATAGGTCAAGTCCGTGACGATAGCTTTCATCGGCTCTTTCGGATTGAACTCACGGTTCAATGCGTTTTCAATCTTCGCTTGATTGACGCCACTCTTTTGTGGTTTGTATGATGGTCTATCATACTTGGACACCAGATGGAACTTTTTCATAATGTGTCCAATTCTCCGACGAGATACGATAAACGCACGCTTCTTCAATCTTTTCTTCAGTTTACGCGTGCCATAATTGTTTTTGCTTTTGGCAAACTCTTCAATAATCGCTTGTTCGAGTTCCGCGTCACTTTCTTTCTTTATTACTTCGTAATAATAAGATCCTCTACTGATCTCAAGGGCACGGCACATCGCTGATATAGAATAGTTATGTTTGTTGCGTTTGATTACTTCGACTTTCGCCCGAATATCAGCGCCGCTTGCTTTAAAATATCATTTTCCATTTGAAGCTGGGTATTGGCTTTTCTTAATTCTTTTAATTCTTTCTGTTCAGGTGTTAAGTTATCTTTTTCTTTGAATGAACCGGTTTGATTATGTTGACGTACCCATTTGTCAAAAGCCGATCCTGTAAGATCATATTCTTCTATGATTTCTTTTCTTGATTTTCCTGCTTTGTGTAAATCAACAATTTGTTTCTTAAATGCTTCTGTATAAGTTCGGCGTGGACGACGAGTAGACATGATAGATTCCTCCTGTGTATGTTGTGTTTAGTATACACACCTTATCTTTTCTGTCCAACTGAGTGTAACCTATCCATACGTTCTTGAAAGATCAATCGTTGTGGTTGTTTTGATTGCTTTACAACTAATTAATTTTTAAAAAACAAGTTCGCTAGAGCAGAAAGTGTGCGTATGACAAATACAATCAAAAAAGGATGAATATTATGAAAGCAATTAAAACATTAGTACACTTAAAAGAAGTTGGCTTAAATGCAAATTTATTAAAAATACTTGCAGTAACAGCAATGCTTGTTGATCATGGGTTTCGTCTGTTTACAGAAGAAGGTACACAAGAAAGATGGTGGGTACATTTATTTGGTCGTTTAGCTATGCCGATAATTTGTTATTTAGTTGCAGAGAGTCATCATTATACGACAAATAAGAAAAGGTATATGTGGCGTATATTCTTATTTGCTATTATTTCGCATATTCCGTATGTTGCTTATTTTAATTTGAGTTATTTTCGAGCGACTAGTGTTATGTGGACGATATTACTCGGTGTAATAGGATTAGAAATTGTAAAAAACGAAAAGGTACATACAATATACAAAATTCTTGGAATTGCTTTGTGTTGTCTGCTGGCAGTACCTGCAAACTGGCACTATGTAGGAGTGCTTTGGATTGTTTCTTTTGGAATATTCCGTGACAATTTTTCTAAGAAAGTAATAGCTTTTGCGATTATTGGAATACTACTCTATATCTATCCAGGCTTGCAAGACCTTGGAATGCAAGCCACTTACCGGTTTGGACAGTTACTAGTTATACCCATTCTTTATCTGTATAACGGACAACCCGGTAAGCGAAATAAATTCTCAAGATGGGCATTCTATTGGTTTTATCCAATGCATTTAGTTTTATTACTCGGAATAAGGTATTTCTTTTTTTGATAACCAATAATAAAGAATGTTGCGTTATTTGGAATTTAGATTAGTAGCTAATAGTTGGAATTAAAAACGGAAATTATACCTATTGATTATTTATCGGTTAATAATAGGTATAACGGAACTGAATACACTTTAATTAAGATCAAAAAGAAGGAATAAATAATGGATCAACTTTTAATGAAAGCAATTAGATTGAGAAAGCTCAATAAAAGAGAAGAATCTAATCAAATGATGTTAAACTTAATAGAAAATTACCAACTGATCCCATAATAAATTATCAATGTGCTTGGAGCTATGACTTACTAAGAGAAGAGGAAAAAGCTGTTCCTTTTTATAAAAAAGCAATTGATCTTGGACTAGATGGAGAAGATTTAGAAGGTGCTTTGTTAGGTTTAGCAAGTACGTATAGAACACTGGGGAGATACGAAGAATCGGAAAGAACTTTCTTAAAGGGATTAGAACTTTTTCCTACTAATAACGCAGTGAAAGTTTTCTTTGCTATGACGCTTTAAAATTTGAACAGCAACAAAGAAGCGATAGAAATTCTACTACAATGCTTGTTGGCAACTTCTAAAGATGAGAATATTCAGTCGTACAAGGAAGCCATTGAATTTTATTCAGATAAATTAAATGAGACTTGTGAATAAAGCTTATGTATGTTGTTCTTAACTTCAAAATCACAATCTTTTATTTTCATAGTGTAAAATAAACAAAATTTTTTAGAAATTATTATAAGAATGTAGGCTCTATCATGAACAGTTTAGTTCGTGATAGAGCCTACATTCTTATTATCTTTAGTCTTTTTAATGAGTACAACAATAATCAGAAATGTTGCATTATTCCTTTTATATAATTTTAGTTTCGTTCAATCCTACTGGTATGTTGCAAACTCAAGTTATTCAATAATTCACTTTTGTAACGATAGAGTATACCCTATTGTTACGAACGAATGTGTAGATAGTAAATTTAAGCTAAAAAGGTTTTGACACATTTTGTTCATTTTTTTGACTTTATTTTAATAACATTGAAACTCATTTGTAACATAATGCTATAATCACTTTGTAATATCGTCATATAATAAAATGAAGAGGTGATTTATGAAGGTTTTAAAAAAATACTTAATCTCAATGTTAACAATTATTATGGTATTTCAGATTTTCGGAACTACAGGATTATATGTTTATGCTACTGAAATTGATTCAGCAGATAGTACTACGGAAGATACAATGGTAAATGATACTACTGAAGAAAACGAAATAATCAACGATACTTACGAAGAAGATACAACAGATAGCGATATTGAAAATGACCCGTCTAATGTTGTATTATCAGAATACGGAATAACCATAAATGGTACTTATTACACGGAAGATGAATTTGAAAAACTACTTGAAACAGCTGTAGAAGTAGAGGTTGCTGAAAGCGTAACGAATACACCACCGTATGCAAATAATGGTGGACAGATGTCTAGAATGGCTGTTAGTGATGTTATCCAATATTCTCCAATTCTTGCAGGAACTTGGGCTATTCCTGGAGTAGGCCAAGTGGTCATTACTACTGTGGGAGTTATAGTTATAGCGGGCGTTACTATAAAAGCAACTCACTGGGCGTACAAAAAAGTACGTATATTTTTTACTGAAAGAGCTTATAATAAAGCTAAAAAAGATTGGACAACGACCAAAACCCATTCTACTACAACAAAGAGTAAAGTTCCTATCTCTGGGGAGAGGCCATACTCTTCTAAGGATAAATTAGTAAAAGGAAAACGCACACAAAGAAGATATTATGATAAAAATGGTAATGCAGATTTTGATGTCGACTATTCCCACTCTGGGAAGTATAAATTTCCGCATACACACACTTGGAAAGGTAAGGATAGGTCAGGACATTAAAAATAAAGGAGATAAAATTGTGTCTATGAATGATTATGAAAAAGAGTTACCTAATCCCACCATATCACTAGAGGATTTGATAGATTATATTAAACATGGAAGAGAAATAGAATTCAGCTATCAAGGTCAGTCGTATTTTATTGGTAACGGTCCAGAAGGGAGAACGGTATGGATTGATCAAACAGCTGTCAGTCAGACTTTTGAAAAAGATTTTGAAGAACATTTAAGCGAAATTATTTTACAAGATAAAAGTATCGCTGATATATTTAGAAATAAAGAAGGAATCATTGTGACTATTCTTTAAATTTATTTACAATTAAACAATATGACGATATTATTTAATTAAAAATGCTATTGCTCTGCTCTATATAATAAATTAAAAGAGTAAAATGGATAGGTTACACTCAGTTGGACAGAAAAGATAAGGTGTGTATACTAAACACAACATACACAGGAGGAATCTATCATGTCTACTCGTCGTCCACGCCGAACTTATACAGAAGCATTTAAGAAACAAATTGTTGATTTACACAAAGCAGGAAAATCAAGAAAAGAAATCATAGAAGAATATGATCTTACAGGATCGGCTTTTGACAAATGGGTACGTCAACATAATCAAACCGGTTCATTCAAAGAAAAAGATAACTTAACACCTGAACAGAAAGAATTAAAAGAATTAAGAAAAGCCAATACCCAGCTTCAAATGGAAAATGATATTTTAAAGCAAGCGGCGCTGATATTCGGGCGAAAGTCGAAGTAATCAAACGCAATAAACATAACTATTCTATATCAGCGATGTGCCGTGCCCTTGAGATCAGTAGAGGATCTTATTATTACGAAGTAATAAAGAAAGAAAGTGACGCGGAACTCGAACAAGCGATTATTGAAGAGTTTGCCAAAAGCAAAAACAATTATGGCACGCGTAAACTGAAGAAAAGATTGAAGAAGCGTGCGTTTATCGTATCTCGTCGGAGAATTGGACACATTATGAAAAAGTTCCATCTGGTGTCCAAGTATGATAGACCATCATACAAACCACAAAAGAGTGGCGTCAATCAAGCGAAGATTGAAAACGCATTGAACCGTGAGTTCAATCCGAAAGAGCCGATGAAAGCTATCGTCACGGACTTGACCTATGTCAAAGTTGCCAATAAGTGGTTCTATGTTTGTTTTATTTTAGACTTGTTTAACCGCGAGATCATCGGGTATTCTGCTGGACCAAATAAGACAGCTGACTTAGTCCTACAGGCTCTCGCTACAGTTAAGGGAGATTTACATACGGTCAACGTGTTCCATACTGACCGGGGAAAAGAATTCGACAACCATACCATTGATGAGTTACTGGATACCTTTAATATTGTGCGCTCGTTAAGTAGAAAAGGGAATCCTTACGACAATGCCGTAGCGGAGTCCACGTATAAATCATTTAAGTTTGAATTTGTCTACGACAACACATTCCATACACTCTATGAACTGCAGGTCCAACTTATGGACTACGTCCATTGGTGGAATCATTTTCGCCCACATGGATCATTGGACTACGAATCTCCTATCGATTATCGAAAAGATTGGGAACAGGAACAGTCTGAAATTGAAGTCTGCAAATCCGTTGTTCCCCAGCTGGTCGAAACTGGCCTCTCATTCAGTTAGAGAGGCAAAAGGAAAGTGAACTCAATCATCATTTACACCTTATAATTTT
The DNA here is from genome assembly GCF_916618885.1 of Marinilactibacillus sp. Marseille-P9653. Classification (NCBI taxonomy): domain Bacteria; kingdom Bacillati; phylum Bacillota; class Bacilli; order Lactobacillales; family Carnobacteriaceae; genus Marinilactibacillus; species Marinilactibacillus sp. Marseille-P9653. The sequence continues at coordinate 31,927 of NZ_CAKAKH010000003.1, forward strand.
TGTTCAAAAAAGTGTTGACATACCAAAATCTTAAAAGAGATTTTGCTCTTTTTATACTTTTCTCGTAGAAAAAATAGTAATTGGGTTGTCGCCCGTCTCGACGTGTTGTCATTCTAATGTATACTCTATTGTTACTATAATGTTCCTAAAAAAAGAAACAAAATAACAGTCTCTCTCATTCCGTATCAAAAGCTCGGTTGCTAATTCAGCAAATAAATTATATTTCACTTGATTCATACACACTATGTGTGTATGATAAATGTGTAGAAAGGAGTTAAGGATATGCCAATGACGCCAAAACAGATGGTTAAACTGTTGAAGAAAAATGGCTTCGTTAAATTAAGACAAGATGGTTCACACCTTTTCATGTTTAACGAAATAACCAACAAACGTACCACTGTCCCAATGCACAATAAGGACTTAGCAAAAGGTATAGAACATGCCATTTTAAAGCAAGCAGGGCTGAAATAGCCCTCGCTCCGCTTTTTTATCATTGCAGCATATCCTTATCTTTAAAATGAACTGAAAGGATTGATAAATTATGTCAAACAAATTTGTTTATATCGCTACTTTTGAAAAAGATGGAGATTATATAGTTGTAAACTTTCCTGATGTTGAAGGTGCATTTACACAAGGAGAAAACTATAAGGAAGCTTATGAGAAAGCTGAAGAAGTACTAGGTAGTTTATTATCAGAAATGAGTGAATATCCAGTAAGCTCTACTGCTGAAGAGATTAATAGTTTATATCCTAAATCTATGCTAGGACTAGTAGAAGTTGATTTAGAAGCATTTAGAAGGAAGTATAGATCTAATAAAGTAAGAAGAAACATTTCTGTACCAGAATGGTTAAATGAACTAGCAACTACTAATAAAATAAATGTATCTGAAGTTACGGTAGAAGCATTAAGAGAAAAATTAAACGTATAATAATTAATAAAAAAGCTCGAAAGAAAAAAACAGAAATCTTAATGCTATAGGGCGTAAAGCTACTTGAGACATAATCTACCATGCGTATTTTAGTACTAACAGTTCAATTTTAACGGCTACGAGAGGAGAAAATAACCTATGGGTAAGCTTATATATGTATCTAATGAATACAAACGATTGAAAAGAATCCTCACTGATGAAAAGGAATATGATGAAAAGTTAGTTGCTGATATAAACAGTAAACTTCGCAAGAAATATCCAGGTAAAAAAAAGACTAGGCAACGTCCTCGGAATCCTGATGAAAAAAAAATATTAGAACGTTGGTCGAAAGATGGATATGAACAAGGAGATATATAAAGAGCAGCTTAATAATTTGGTTGGAAAAGATATTTATTTGAAGCACACCGAAGCTATCGGAATCATATCACATGCGTATCATGAATTATTTAGAAAAAGAAACGATAGAGAAGAAACTAGCTTTGTTTTAGTTGGAGGCCTTTCAGCTGAGATATACACGGCAGGTGATTATACTACTTTAGATATAGACGTTCTACTATCGGATGACCGAGTCTTTTCAGAAGTCATGGATATGTTGGAGTTTGTTAAAGAGGGTAAATCATGGTATAGAGACGATATCAATATATCCATAGAAGTCCCTTCTGGCCCGTTTGCCGGTAACTATGATCGACGCCGACAAATTAAAACAGCAGAGGAATATATAATTAATATACAATCTCCTGAGGATATATTTGCTGATCGAGTACGTGCTTACGTGAACTGGGACGAAGAGAATCATATCAAAACGTTAACGACTTTATGGAAATTACATGAATTAGATACTCTTTATATAGAATCCAATTTAGAGACACCTGAAGAAAGGGAATTTCTTGAGGATTTTCAGAAGTTTTATCATGATTCGGCGAGGCAGAGCGTTAAACTTGAAAGTAAGGTATATTATATAAACCTTAGTGACGGGGATATCGATTCTGAACCATATGAAGGCCATGAGTACTTGGAAATCTCTAATGGAATCAAAACCTCACCTAGCGAATATACAAGGAATAACGGTGATTTTGCTACCTTAGTCGGAGAGCTTGTTACGCTTCAAGTCGAATTCAAGATTGATTCCACTAGTTACTACGAGTCTGATTCTGAAACAGGTTTTACAATCTATGAAGTTACTAAACTAGATGGAAAATCTATTAGTTCAGCAGATTTTATTAAAGAATATGCTCCTCATTTAGCAAAAGACTCTAATAACTAGATTCTAAGTTATTAAAATTCGAAATTAAAAAGACCGGAATCAATAGACAGTTTTTCTATCTATTGATTCCGGTCTTTTTAATTGTGGTCTTAATATTCAGTGTTAAGAGAAATAATTAAGGTAGTACGGAATTGTTAAGTACTACCTTAATTATTTAGTAATACTGAAAATATGAACTAGTACTATACCTACATGGTAATAACTTAAATTACTAAGAGTATTATTAATACTCTTAGTAATTTAAAATAATAACATACTACCGTAATAATGGTTGATAAATTATAGTAGTATGCTATTATTTATATTATAGTAGTACGTAATATAAATGGAGGTAAACTAGATGAAAGCAAAAACTTATGTAATTGGAAATTTTAAAGGAGGTGTTGGTAAAAGTACAGCAGCTCAGATGTTAGGTTTTCGATCAGCTCAAAAGGGTAGAAAAACATGCATCATAGATTTAGACATGCAAGGAAATACTTCGGACGTCTGTAGTTTAACACATATGAACTTTTCTTCAGAAGAAGGCGGAGGAGACAATGAAGGATTAAACTTTGAAAATACTGTCGCAGATGTCTTAATGAATGAAGCTCCTTTAGAAAGTGCAATATACCAGGTAGTTAATAATTTGGATATAATACCGGCTAATATAGCGTTTGAAATGTATGACGACTGGATTAAGGAGAATTATAATAGTTCTATTGATCAATTTAAATATATGGAACGAGTATTTGCACCGTTATTTGAAATGTATGACGTAATATATTTAGATGTACCACCTTCTATATCAGTTTATAGTAAATCAGCGATGTATTTAGCTGACTGGGCCATAGTCATTTTACAAACACAAGTTAAGTCAATGAGAAATGCTATGCAATATCTAGAATACATGGAGTTTTTTACAGAAGAATTCGATACTACACTACAGGTAGCTGGAATAATCCCATTTATGTTAGAAGCAAGCGACGCAGTTGATAAAGAAATGTACGAAAATGCAAAAGAAATATACGGGAATCATTTACTTAAAACTATAGTATTGAAAAATGCCAGATTGAAAAGATATGATGGTTCTGGAATTACTATGGAAAAAACTACAAAAGGTCGATTAAAACAATGGGATCGCAAAAGCCATGAATTGTTTGATTCTATACTTGAAGAACTAGATGAGCATGAAACTTGGTACGAGGAATAGGAGGGGTAGTTAAAATATGGCTGACATTAAAAGTATGAATATATTTGGTAGTCAAAATAAAGGACTCGATCAAATAAGAAAGGCTTCAATTGATAAGGGAAACAAAAAATCAATCAATCCTACAGTAACTAAAGAAAAGAAAAAAAATATTAATAATAAGAAATTAAAACCAAGAAAAGTAAATAAAAGAGGGGCAGGAGCGCCAGTACGAAATTTTGATAGAGTCTTTTCTGCTTCTCAACCTATAAAGTTATCAGCAATCTTAAATGCAACTTCTAGAATATTATCTGAAACACATATGTCTGAGTATTCTAGAGATGAGATTTTAAGAGCAGCTTTGGATGATTATATAAAAGTCAACTTAACAAAAGAGGATAAAAAAGCTTTGTTAAACGAAGTAACAAAAGATTTAAACACTTATAGATTGAAAAATCCTACGCTAGATAAGCTAGACGAGGATGGAAATATTTTAGAAAACGCTAAAGAGATTGAAGAAGAGACTGAAAGAGTTATTGCTAAAAAATGGGGAATATAGAAAAGAATCCTACTATTAGGGTTCTTTTTTTATAAATAAGGTAGTAATTTATTATATAAATTATCTAATTATGGTAGTAGGTAAATAGATAATAAACAACTATTTGGTAGCAAGTAATTTTTTGTAAGAGGTATTAAGGTAGTAGGTTATTATTTATTAAGGTAGTAAGATATTATACATTAACGTAGTAGATAATTATGTTTATTTATCAAATTGTACAGAATAATATAAGGTTTAGAGGGGATAATTACCTTAATCTGAATTAAATCAGGTAGTATTTAATTCACAATTAAAGTAGTAGGTTATTATGCGATCACATATGAATAAGGTAGTAAACAATTATTTTTAAAGGTAGTAAGTGATTCCAAATATTGGAAATTGAGGTAGTATACAATTATGTAATTACGGTAGTAAGTAATCTTGTATTCATTTTTTTTAATGGACAACGTATTCTTTATCAGTTATTCTTACTGTACATTCTTTAAAAAATTATATAAAAAAAGAGACGGAAAATTTAGACTTTTGAGAGGGTCTAAATTTTCTGAATCACATAATCCTAAGTTATGTGTTCACGCTCGTCTCCAGGATTTATAAGTGGCTGAGAACCACTTATGAATTATAATTTTAGACGGATTCATGTCCGTTTGAAGTTATTTTACCATATACAGATGAGTATTTCAATTTAAGTAGGTTATTTGTCATGGTCATTTTATTGACGGATATTTCTATTGAAGAGGACACATTTTAATTAAAATGTGTCCTCTTTTTTTGGAAAGGATCTAAATTTGTATATAACAACAGATGTCTATTCTATAATTACGAAAAATGGTATAAGAAAATATAAATATAAGAATAGCAAAGGCTGCCCACCGAACTTTAAAGAAGCTCCTGGTAAAAAAGGCGTGACTTTTGCTTTTCGCAACAAAGAAGCTATGACTCAAGCTAGAGGGTTCATTATGGGTTCAGAAGAGGCGATTTACGAGAATAAGGACAAGATCTCTCACTGGACACCGAACGTCTACAGCTGGGGTGGATACATAGATCCAAATAGAAAACATGTCATGGGTTTCTTTGAAGAAAACCTACAACAGATTAATACGTTCGTGATCGATTTTGATTGTTCTAAAGAGAGCGTAAGCAGTGACGATATCCTAGTAGCTGGGCTTGAACTCAATACCGTTCCTACGTTGATCCTAGAGACCCCTAACGGCTATCAAGCTTACTTTGTGTTGGACCAACCCAGCTATATTTCCAAAGCAAATGAGTTCAAGTCTTTGAGAACCAATAAGGCCATTGTGAGATCCTTAAAAGTAGCCTTTTCAAAAGAAATTGAAGGGGTCGACTTTGGCTGCAATCCTTTCGGTATTTTTAGATTCCCACGTGAAGATAATATTGTCTACTATGATCCAACGAACTTATTCGATTTCAAAAAGCTCATGGCGTGGTCCATGAAAATTAGTGATGATCAAAAACAAGAAAGACAGTTACTTCAGAAAGATAATTTTAGAAACGCTGATTTTAAACAAACAAAAACGAGCTGGTTTAGAAGCTTATTGAACGTGAAGACGATAAAAGGTGGTAAAGGATTGTTGGGACGAAATTCCGCAATTTTTACGGCCTCTTTGGCATGTTACTCTTCAAAAATGGAAAAAGAGGACTGCATTGACCTAATGGACGAGTTCAATACGTTTTTGGCGAATCCACTATCCGATAGAGAAGTGAAGAAGATCGTTAGATCCGCTTATTCAGGGCGTTATAGTGGGGCTTCAGCGCAGTATATTCAAGTATTGGAAGAACAGTGGGGGATCTCTCAAAATCGCTCTGAGAGCTTAAATAAAGGTGTATGGTATAAGTTTGCAAAGCCTAGAGAAGAACGCGAGAAAACGCATTATTCGGAGTATCGGTTAGATCTTATTCACTTGATCGAGCAAAAAACGAAAAACCAACAAGCTTTTATTCAAATGACGAGAAAAGAATTGATGAAAGAGCTCAATATACCTGAATCAAGCCTTAAAGACCTTTTAAGAATGCTGAAGGAAGATCACTACGTGATCATTCAAACGAAGCCAGGCAGAGGCGGCTACACACGTCTAGGAACAACTAAAAGTATAGTCATTAGTTTATTAGGGCAAAAAAAGGAACAGTATGCGAAACAAAAAAAGAATCTAGTGAAGAGTTTGCCAAAAGCAGAACAAGTTATTAAAGAAGTGGAAGACATTCAGTTTAAAAAAGAACATTGGGATTCAAATCTATCTTTGGAGATCATTGATACCTCTTAAAAAATAAAAGGGACGAACTGCCTATTACTTATTTCTAGTATACTTCTGCGTGCACTTTTTACTTTCTTAGTTTAATGTTTCTTATAGTGTTGTGAAGATTCTTATTTTGTTTGCTGGAGAGTATCTTCTTGTCTAATTTTAAATTTAAACTTATCCATTGTCTTGATCTTTGAAAATAGAATACTGGTGTCTCTTATTTTTAAAATGTAATTTTAGAAGTGTTGATATAACTGGATCTCCATCACTTGGAGTCCCAGTTATATCAAGGATTTATGATTGTTTATAGATGATTATTTAAGTAATGAATGTAGGATTATATTTAATTACTGACGAGTAAAAGGAGAGGGATAATTGTCTAAAATTTCTGAAGAGTTTTTAGAAATAATGATAAAAAATTATGGTAAAGGTGTAAATGATTGGGTTCAAAAATTACCAGTTTTGATTGGTGAATGTGAGCATAAGTTTGGAATTAGAATCGAAAAAGCTTTTGATAATCTGTCTTATAACTATGTTGTAGAAGGAACAAAAGATGATCGATTAGTGGTTTTAAAACTTTCTTTTTTGAAAGAAGATCTTGAGAAGGAAGTTAGGGCTTTAAATGCTTTTCAAGGTAGAAGTGTTGTTGAAGTTATTGAGCATGATGAAGTATTAGGGGCTCTTTTAATGGAACAAGTTGTACCAGGAAATGCTTTGACTAGTGTAGGAAATGATCAGGAGGAAGTAGAGATATTTTGTCAGGTTTTTGAGGCTCTTCATAGCCCCAAATTAAAAGTAAGGGATGACTATACTTCTATCTCTAAATGGTTTGAAGGGATTCAGCGTTATCGAAAGAACTATGGATCAAATGGAGTGATTAAGGAAGCAGCTATTGGAAGGGCTGAAGAGTTATTAGAGGGGTTAATTCAGACTACTGAAGCGTCTGTTTTGATTCATGGAGACTTACACCAGGGGAATATTTTAAAGGATCAAAAAGGTGAGTGGAAGGTCATTGATCCAAAAGGTATTGTAGGGGATATACATTTCGAAACAATACAATATTTACTCAATCATATTGATCGTGAAGGTGATCCAGATAGCGTCCTAAAACGCCGTATAAAACAAATGTCTGATCGTCTCCATTTAGATAAGTATCGCATTGTAAAGTGGGGTATTGTTCGAGGTATTCTTGAAGCTTGTTGGACGATAGAAAACGGGGATAGTTGGAAAAATGGACTAGATATATTTGAGCGATTTAATAGATTACTGACTACAATTTAATTCAACTGTATTGGGTTTATATAGGTTAGGAAATAGCCCATATTATTTATAAAATTAAACATAATTTAGTCGTTTATTAAGTAGGAAAATGTCTATTTTAGAGATCATTTATATCAGAAAGTGTTTTTATTTTTATCGGTTAAATTTATTTTTTTAAAGTTTACTTTTAGCTCTTTTTGAAATCGTACTTAAGTGTTTTATTAGGAGTTTATTTACTATCTTTTAAGAGTAATAGGACACGATTATTTGATTAGGATCTATTGAACTTACCCCTTTGTTATCCATAAATTTTGTGGGGAGTCTAAATTGGTAATGACAGAATAGAGATGGTACAATAATAAAGAGTTAGACAAAGGGCGCACTTATACACCTTCCTTCGAAAGGTGTATGCTGAAGTCAAAAAATCAAATCTAAAACAAATAAAATAGTTTTATCCCCTTCGATTGTTCCTTCACTTCGTTCATGCCTAATCAGGGGACAAAAACTCATTAGTATTCATGTTTTCTTTTTTAAAGCGGAGTAAAATTTTCTACGAAAATTTAGGTCAAATAGATTCAAATAAAAAGATAAAAGAAGGGCTTATTCTATGGCACAATATAGTTTTAATTGCAGGATCATTAGTAGAGCTAAAGGCCAAAGTGCCATAGCTAGTGCGAGCTATCGTAGTGGAGAAAAATTGTATAGTGAACGTTATGGTGTGACGAGTTTTTATAAAAGAGAAGTCCCTCCAGAAACGTTTATTTTGAAACCAAATCATGCACCCAATTGGACCCTGGATAGAGAAAAATTATGGAATGGTGTAGAGAAACAAGAGACGTTTCCTACAGCACAATTGGCCCGATCTTTTACCCTGGCCCTTCCAAGAGAAATGACAAATGAACAGCAAAGAGATTTACTAGAAGACTTTGTTCAGGACCAATTGGTGGATCGGGGAATGGTCGCAGATGTTGCGATTCATAGAGAAGATGATAATAACCCCCATGCCCATATTCTGACAACGGTTCGACCGTTTGATGAACATGGCGAATGGGGAGATAAAACAAAAAAAGAATATTTGTTAGACGAAGAAGGAAAAAAACAGAAAACAGCAGCTGGAAATGTTCGGTCCCGTAAAGTAGATTTAACCGGTTGGGGAAACAAAGAAATTTTCAAAGAGTGGAGAGAAGAATGGGCGACTATTCAAAATAAACACTTGGAAAAACTGGGCTATAGTGATCGTGTTACGGACAAAAGTTACGTGGAACAAGGCATTAAAAAAATTCCTACAATTCATGAAGGATATGTCGCAAGACAGATGGAACAGAACGGTCGAAAAAGTGATCGAGTAGAAATAAATCGGACGATAAAAAAAGAAAATTATGAAGTAGAATACACTAGAAATGAAGACAATAAAAAGACCGGTATTCAACAAAGTATTGAGCGGTTGTTGGATACGGATAAGCAACAATTATTAAAACTAGCCAGTGCCTTAAATTTGCCGTCTATTACGTCTGAAAGTGTACAAGAAAGTAGACGATTATTGTCGAATTGGGAACGATCTACTACGATTAATCGTGATCTAGGTATAGCGGTTAAAGACAGTAGTCAGTATAAAAAAATCTTTACGCTACATTTAGAAGAAGCTGCGGAAATTGTAGACAAAAGAAATGATCGAATCATTGAAACATATTACCCAGAAGTAGCTGAAAAAAATCCTGCGAACTATTATAAAAAAGTTTTATCGGAAGCAACGATCAAAGAAGATCGCATATTAACCACTGAAGAAGTTCACACGCTATTGAGTGAAGCTAAAGAGAGTCAATTAAATGATCGGTTGCAGCAACTTTACCGTGATCCTTACTCTGAAGATATAAAAGTTTTCCAAAAAGTCTTTCTGAAAGCTCGTAAAGATAAAGAAGCTTTTCTTGAAACACACGGGATAGATCTTAAAGATTTTAAAGCCTTAACGGATGTTCCTGAAGACGTGAAATTGGGTCTGAAAAAAATAGAAATGAAAGAACAGCTAGCGTTTGAATCGATTAAAATAACAGAACAGTATTTTGAAGAAACGATCCGATCTAGATATCCTACAGTCGATATGAAGCAACTTACGCTTCATGAAAAAGAAAGTCTTTCGAGTCTGATTGATTACTATGGTGATCGCTTCTCAGAAGATCAGCTTATTCGTGCTGGTCAAAAAGAACTGATCCAGAAATATAGTCATTACGAAAGAACGTTGGGACTAGAGTATCTCAATAAATTCGAGAAACAATCTTTTACGGAAGTGGAATTGGCAGCTATAGAAAAAGACCCGTTCAAAAAAGAATTGTTCCATACGGTTGCCGATACCAGCAAGCGGAAATTGTTTCTTGCCGAACTGGAAGATCAAGGAGCATACGGAGAGGATAGGCCTGATACAAAAAAAGGACAAGATAGCCAGGTAAGTTCACCGAATTCATTATTTTCATTTTTATCCAATGCTCGCTTGTATGAGCATTTGGTGCAGGCAAGTGAAGATAATGCGAGAAGACGTTTGGAGAATAGTGGTGATCCAAAACCAAGATCAGCGAAAAAAGCTCCAAATAGAAAAACAAAACACAATAGAGGCTCTTCAAGCCATTATTAAACAAAATAAGGATAATTAGTTTAGTGGCATGAAAAAGACGTTAAAAGCGTCTTTTTTTGTTTTATAGAGTGTATATAAATAAATTTAAGAGAGAAAGACATACAAATTAAATAGAATAATAAGAACGTGGGTGATATAATCTATTTAGAAATACCGCAAACCCATTAGGCGGTATACAAGACGTGGGTAGGTTCAGAGAATATCGCAAACCCATTATGCGATTAATAAAACGTGGGCAGGAATGATTTTTAAGTAAAACAGGACTATCTTGAGAGGATTCTCAAAATAGCCCTGTTTTTTTCTAGTCAGCTCTTAACGCTTCTTTTCAATCTATGTAAATAATAAATTAGTTAACTGTATGAAAAATATGGTTCTGTTGCAAAGTTTTAAATAAAGAATAAAATCCCTTACGGTATCTATGATTTAAGCTGGGATTCCCAATAATACCTTGATTTCAGTACAGACCGAAAACCCGAAGAGAGTGCCTTCTTTTCGGGTTTTCTTATATAATCCTCGAATGGCTTCCATGCCTTTAATCGTGGTAGAGGCAGTGCGTAAACTTCGATAGAATTTATTGCGTCTCTTTACTGGACGATGGTCTTGTTCAATCAAATTATTCAGGTATTTAATGGTACGATGTTCTGTCCCTTGATAAAAGCCGTATTCTTTTAGTTTCTTAAAGGCACTTGTAATAGAGGGGGCTTTATCTGTGACTACAACCTTCGGTTCATCAAACTGCTTCACTAACCGCTTAAGAAAAGCATAGGCTGCTTGTGTGTCCCGTTTTTTACGTAACCAAATATCCAAGGTTAAACCATCTGCATCGATGGCTCGATACAAATAATGCCATTTTCCTTTAATTTTGATGTACGTTTCATCCATTTTCCATGAATAAAAGGATTTTTTATTTTTCTTTTTCCAAATTTGATAGAGTAGTTTGCCATATTCTTGCACCCAACGATAAATCGTCGTATGAGAAACGTTAATGTCACGATCATATAAGATTTCTTGAACTTCACGATAGCTAAGGTTATAACGAAGATAGTAGCCCACGGCTACAATAATCACATCCTGCTGAAATTGCTTTCCTTTAAAATGATTCATCGTCATTCCTCCTGCTATCTTTTTCTATTATTCTACCTTATTTGATAGTAGATTTAAAACTTTGCAACAGAACCAAAAGTAGTTCATACTCTAATAAACGTTTGACTATTTGAGTGTAAATGTATAGAATGATATTACATCATTAAAATGTGTGTTTGAATAATACGAAAGGAGGAAATACTGTGATTAAAGATTACTGTGAAGTTTCGCTTTTTGATCAAGAAAAAGTTTCCAGGGCTAAAAGAAACCTGTCAGAGCAAAAACCAGTGGAGGCAGCACAAGTTTTTAAGGCCCTCTCTGATGATACAAGGATAAAGATTGCCTACGCTTTATTATTAGAGGACGAGTTATGTGTTTGTGATGTTGCAAATATCGTAGGCTCTACTACTGCAACAGCATCCCATCACTTAAGGTTGCTAAGAACTTTAGGTTTAGCCAAGTATCGTAAAGAGGGGAAATTAGTTTTCTACTCATTGGATGATGACCATGTAAAAAATCTCATAAAAATTGCTTTTGCACACCAAAAGGAGGTCGTTAAAGTTGAGTGAAACAATAACATCAGCAGAGAAAAATGTGTACCGAGTTGAGGGGTTCTCTTGCGCAAACTGTGCCGGGAAGTTCGAGAGAAACGTCAAAGACATACCAGGAGTACAGGACGCCAAAGTGAACTTCGGCGCCTCCAAGATCTCCGTTTACGGCGAGCCAACGATCGAAGAGCTAGAAAAAGCGGGTGCTTTTGAGAACTTGAAAGTAATTCCGGAAAAAACGAGACGTCAAGTACCACAAGAGATGAATCAAGAAAAAAATGTATACCGAGTTCAAGGTTTTTCATGTGCAAATTGTGCAGGGAAATTTGAAAGAAATGTTAAAGAGCTTCCAGGTGTTCAAGATGCCAAGGTAAACTTTGGGGCATCAAAAATATCGGTTTATGGTGAAACTTCCATTGAAGAATTAGAAAAGGCTGGCGCTTTTGAAAACTTAAAGGTGGCTCCTGATGAACGGAGACAACAGGCTTCTCAAGAGGGGAAAGAGGTTAAAAAAGAAGAAAAAGTGCCATTCTATAAAAAACAGAGCACTTTACTCTATTCAGCCTTATTTCTTGTCTTTGGTTACCTTTCCTCATCTGTTAATGGGGATGAGAACATTGTTACTACATTATTATTTGTAGCATCTATGTTAATCGGAGGATTATCACTCTTTAAAGTCGGTTTACAAAACTTGATTCATTTTGACTTTGACATGAAAACCCTTATGACAGTAGCTGTTATAGGTGGTGCCATTATAGGAGAATGGGCTGAAGTTTCCCTTGTTGTCATACTCTTTGCGATTAGTGAAGCTCTGGAACGGTTTTCTATGGACAAAGCTAGACAATCGATTCGTTCATTAATGGACATCGCGCCAAAGGAAGCCCTTGTAAGGCGGAATGGGCAAGAAATCATGATCCATGTTGATGATATCATGGTTGGAGATATTATGATTGTTAAACCTGGTCAAAAGATTGCCATGGATGGTGTCGTTGTCAGTGGTTACTCTGCCGTCAATCAGGCAGCTATAACAGGTGAGTCAGTCCCTGTTGCCAAAATCGTTGATGATGAAGTATTTGCTGGTACTTTAAATGAAGAAGGGTTACTTGAAGTAAAAATAACCAAACTAGTAGAAGATACAACGATTTCTAAAATTATTCATCTTGTAGAGGAAGCCCAAGGGGAACGCGCTCCATCTCAAGCGTTTGTTGAAAAATTCGCTAAATATTATACACCAATCATAATGGTCATTGCTGCATTAGTTGCTATAGTCCCGCCTTTATTCTTTGATGGCAGTTGGGAAACATGGGTTTATCAAGGGTTAGCTGTTCTTGTTGTTGGTTGCCCTTGTGCGTTGGTCATATCGACTCCTATTTCTATTGTTTCAGCGATTGGGAATGCTGCGAAAAAAGGTGTCCTTGTAAAAGGAGGGGTTTATTTAGAAGAATTGGGAGCCTTAAAGGCCATCGCATTTGATAAAACCGGTACACTGACAAAAGGTGTTCCAGTTGTAACAGACTTTACAGTATTAAATAAAAAAATGGAAGAGAAAGAATTGCTTTCCATCATTACAGCTCTTGAGTACCGTTCGCAGCACCCTCTTGCTTCAGCGATTATGAAAAAAGCAGAACAAGAAAATATCTCTTATTCAGATGTAAATGTGGAGGATTTTTCTTCTATTACGGGTCGAGGTATAAAAGGGTTTATAAACGGAACAACCTATTATATAGGCAGTCCAAAACTTTTCAAGGAATTATTTGTTCCCGACTTTAGCCAAGAGTTCGAGGATAAGGTTAGACACCTCCAAAATCAAGGGAAAACTGCGATGATAATTGGTACAGAACAAAATATTCTTGCAGTTATTGCCGTAGCAGATGAAGTTCGTGAATCAAGCAAAGATGTGATTCAAAAGCTACATCAGTTAGGGATCAAACAAACAATAATGCTAACTGGCGATAATCAAGGTACTGCAAAGGCAATAGGAGAGCATGTTGGAGTATCTGATATTCAGGCAGAATTAATGCCTCAAGATAAATTGGATTATATCAAACAGTTACGATCAGAGCATGGGAATGTAGCCATGGTTGGTGACGGTGTTAACGATGCTCCGGCATTGGCAGCTTCTACAGTTGGAATAGCAATGGGTGGTGCTGGTACAGATACAGCTATTGAGACGGCAGACGTTGCGTTAATGGGAGATGATTTGAGAAAACTTCCATTTGCTGTAAAACTAAGCCGTAAAGCTCTAAATATAATTAAGGCTAACATTACCTTTGCTATTGCTATTAAAGTCATTGCATTACTACTAGTTATACCTGGATGGCTAACGCTTTGGATTGCCATTCTTTCAGATATGGGGGCAACTCTTTTGGTAGCATTAAATAGTTTACGACTTATGCGGGTTAAAGAATAAAAGTGAAGGCTTTCCGTTTGTTTGGAAAGCCTCTTTCTCATAATTTTCAAATAGTTGATTTGATTTAGATAGAAACCTTTCAAATAGGGTATATGTAAAAATATCAGGTTATGTAGATGAATAGTTAAAATCTTTACATAATACTTTAAAATCGCTAGGAGGAAACAAAGATGACTGAGAAAGCACAAAAAGACGTAGATGTGTTAATTATAGGCGCGGGATCAGGCGGTTACGTTGCTGCCATACGCGCTGCTCAATTAGGAAGAAAAGTGGTCTTGGTGGATAAAGCAGAATTGGGAGGGGTTTGCCTTAATCGAGGATGTATTCCGTCAAAAGCTCTGATAAGTGCATCTGAACGAGTAAAACATATTAGACATGCAAATGCAATGGGCATTAAGGTTTCTGGCGATGTTCAAGTAGAAATGCCAGAAGTAGTGAAATGGAAGGACGGGATCGTGAGCAAGCTCACAAACGGGGTACAGACCTTGTTGAAAGGTAATGGAGTCGAAGTAATAAGCGGAGAAGCTTATCTCACTGAACCTCATACTGTAAGGATAAGAACCGAAAACGGTGAGCAGTTCTATTCGTACAACGACTTAATCCTTGCCATAGGATCCTTGCCAACTGAGTTAAAAAATATGCCATTTGATAGAAAAAGGATTATCTCTTCAACGGAGGCATTGACGCTTCAGGAAATACCGAAGCATTTGATTGTAGTGGGTGGCGGTTATATCGGTTTAGAATTGGGGACTGCTTATGCCAAATTTGGGGCTAAGGTGACCATCCTTGAGGGAACCGATACAATTCTCCCGGGTACGGATTCTATGCTTACAAATGTAGTAAAACGCCATTTGAAGGAGCTTGGAGTCACCGTTATAACGAATGCTTTCGTCCAAGGCGGAGAGAATACAGGTAATGAAGTAAATGTTCAGGTTCAGGTAAATGGGAAGGACGAAATTGTTAACGGGGACTATTGTCTAGTTTCCATTGGAAGAAAACCCAATACAGGGAACAGTGGCTTGGAAAACATCGGGGTCGAATTAGACCAGCGCGGTTTTATTAAAATCAATGAAAAATGTCAAACGAATGTTGAACATGTCTATGCTATTGGAGACTGTGCAGGCGGTCATCTTCTTGCCCATAAAGCTAGTTACGAAGGGAAAATCGCTGCAGAAGTGATTAGTGGGATGAAGAGTGCGATTGATTTCCAAGCAATGCCTTTTGTCATCTTTAGTGACCCAGAAGTCGCTTATACAGGGCTAACGGAGAGCGAGGCAAAGGCAAAGGGATATGAAACGATTGCCAGCCGTTTTCCATTCCAAGCAAACGGAAGAGCTCTATCTGTTTCGGACGCTGATGGTTTTGTCCAGATTGTCGCGGAGAAGAACACCAACCTGGTGCTAGGTGTGCAAATGGTAGGACCAGAGGTATCCTCTCTCATTGCTGAAGCAGTCTTTGCAATTGAGGCCGGAGCAACTGCAGAAGATCTCAGCCTCACCATCCATGCACATCCAACCTTGCCGGAACCCCTCATGGAAGCTGCGGAAGGGGTTTTGGGGCATGCTATCCACATGCTCAATAAGAAACAGTAAGTAGAAACAAAAAAGCTGGGACAATCAATGTTCCCTGATTGAAGAAAAAAGAAAGCTAGTAAAACCTTAATCTGGACTCTATAAAGTGAGCTCTTAAAAAGAGATCCTTTATAGAGTCTTTTTTTGTACCCACAATGGAAGCTAAAGAAGCTGATTCCGGTGGAATACCGGAATCAGCTTCTGAGATAAACTGCCTGAGCTCTCTTTAGTTATCCTTGGCTTGGAGCCTAGCTTAGCTATTTTTGCCTGCCTATCCAGCAACCCGGCAGTTCATTTCCTTTTCGCCCCTTCCTAATCCCTTTTGGACGTAGTTCCCTCTTCTTTTTCGAAAAAGAGGAGGTAGACGATCATGGTACCCACTCCGATGGTGAGGAAAACATCTGCCACGTTGAATATCGGGAAATCAATGAAATCGAATCGGAGCATATCCACCACATAGCCGAGACGCATGCGGTCAATGAAGTTGCCCAAAGCCCCCGCCAGGATGAAGGAGAAGCTGATACCGGCCAAAATGCTCCTTTGCGGCAGGTTATGGAAGGTGTAGACCAGATACCCCACCACCAGGACGGTGATGATGAAGAAGAGGCCCATCCTCCCTTGCAATATCCCCCAGGCGGCCCCACGGTTCTGGATGTAGTACAGGGAAAAAATATTTGGGATAACTTCCAGCTCATCGTACAAGGCGAAATTCTGGACGATTCCCCACTTCACTAGTTGATCTATGGCAATCAAAACAGCTGCCAGTAAGTAATATAAAATCATACAGCAACCTCTCTTTATCAGTAATACAAGCACTATTCATTGTAGACGACAGGAACGAGGAAGTATAGTTCTTCGTCGGAACATTATTCGCCTACTGGTTCTGTTGCAAAGTTTTAAATAAAGAATAAAATCCCTTACGGTATCTATGATTTAAGCTGGGATTCCCAATAATACCTTGATTTCAGTACAGACCGAAAACCCGAAGAGAGTGCCTTCTTTTCG
>NZ_CAKAKH010000004.1 GCF_916618885.1 Marinilactibacillus sp. Marseille-P9653
ATCGTTTGATTCATCATGCCCATATCTTTACTTTTGCGGGCACCAGTTATCGGTATACCAATGCTTTATCTCAATTAAGAAATTAACTAAATGGGAACTGCAAAGTTATGGATAAAGTTTCTGCACTCTGGTACGAACTGATGGCAGTAGTCAATGGAACAATAAATTAAAGTTAAAAGCTAGCAATTATTAGAAAAAGTAATAATGTATTTAGGAGAAAAAGAGAAAAAGAGAAAAAGAGATTAGGCGAAAATACCCTAATCTCTTTTTCCTTATCCAAGAAATTTATTGTTTTGAATACTGGCTATAATTCTTTGTGCTCTTTCGTCGTAGTTATTTTCATAATAAAACTTTGCCATTTTACGTAAAGTTTCATATGCCTTGTCACCTTCAAAGTCCGAAAAAATCTCAATTAATGATTTAATATCTGGATCGGCTTTTATGGTTTTTCTGTCTTTAGCGGAATATTCAGTATTGAAGTCGATACTTGTTACGTCTGTTTCAACTTTAGAATAATGTTTAGCTGTACTTTTTTCAGTTACGGACTTCTC
This sequence comes from Marinilactibacillus sp. Marseille-P9653, assembly GCF_916618885.1. Lineage (NCBI taxonomy): Bacteria > Bacillati > Bacillota > Bacilli > Lactobacillales > Carnobacteriaceae > Marinilactibacillus > Marinilactibacillus sp. Marseille-P9653. The sequence goes on from NZ_CAKAKH010000004.1 coordinate 552, forward strand.
CTTTTTAGGTATTGTTTCAGAGTCTACAGATTCACTAAATCTTGATTCAGATACTGGACTTTCAACTACGGGTCTGTCTTTTTTCTTTCTATTAGTTAGAGCCATTTTAAGCACCTGCTTTCGGTTCGAATGTACCTAAGTCTAATTTACGAGAACTATCTGTAAGCTTGTTACCGTTCAGGTACCTAGGTTTATACGTATAATCTTCAGGTATATCACCTAAACTTTCAAACAATTCAATTCTCTCTTCAAGTTCTTTAAAAATATCAGCAAACAAAGCGAATACTTTTCTATCGTGGTGGTCTATTACTGAAATGCCATATTCAGGATAATCGTCAATCCTTTTCTGATTATTCACTATTGCATTGAATGTGAAGTTCTCGCCAAAAGCTTCTTTCGTTTGAGCAATAATTGACTCGTGTAAGTCTCTTTTAGGTTGAAGTAAAAACGGCAATAGCCCTAACACTTCACCTTTAAAATCTTCTCCAAAGTCGTCTATTAAAGTCTGTAAGTATACGTTTATAATATCTAAAGATCCTTCAAAGGAATAGGTTTTGGTTTCCTGGGGAATAACGAAGTAATCTGCACAGACCATTGCGTTGTCAACTTTAATATCTGTACTTGGGCCAACGTCAATCCAAATATAGTCATATAGTTCTCTTAAAGGATCAAGCATTTTTGAAAAATGAAATGTACGTTGTTTAGTAACCTCAGAAACATGTTGAGGTGTATCATTTTTAAAAGGATAGAGTAGTTCTAAGTATAATCCGTATTTCGCCATATCGCCACCGCCAGCTATCATATGTAAGTTGGGAGTTAGCTCCACTATTGATCCTTTCAAATCATTATCTCTTACGGCACTAATAACTGTAGAGGGGAATCCTTTGTCAAAAGTTTTGCCCATTATACTAGTTGCGTTAGCTTGCTTATCAAAGTCTATCAATAGACATTTATTATTAAACTCTTCATTAGGTAGCGAAGCGATGATGGCTTCAAAGGATGTAGAAGTTGTTTTGCCTACACCGCCCTTTTGATTTGCATTTATTATAGTCTTAGCTGTCATATGTAAAGCACCTCCGTATAATGTAAAACTTCTCCTAAAATCAGTATACCATAGTTGGAAATGATTACAATAGTAAAATGTATTTAGGAGAAATGTTTCAAGTTGTTAATAATAAAATTTTTAAAGGAGAAAAGGAGAAAAGGAGAAAAGGAGAAAAGGAGAAAAATAAGCATTAAATCTCTTTTTCTCCTGAGTACAGTTATTAGAAAAACACTATAGGATTAGCAAATTACAATGGGGTAAGCTTTCAATTACTTATTGAAGGAGAAAAGGAGAAAAGGAGAAAAGGGGAAATTCCTCCTATTTTTTTGAAAAGAGAAAAGGAGAAATTTCCCCTTTTCTCCTATTTTTTTTTTTGCCTATCTCTATTTACATAGTTTTTGCAGTCAGTTAAGGTGTGGCTATAGAAAAATAAAAAAGAGACGGAAGAATATGATTTTACGAGAATCATATTCTTCAGAATCACATAACCAACTTTATGTGTTCCTGCTCGCCTCTAGGGTTTATAAGTGGCTGGTAACCACTTATGAAATTTAGTTTGTGGACGGATGGTATTCCGTTCGCTACCTATTTTAGCATAATAGGGCGAGCACTTCAATTTAATAGAGTCTATTTAAATCAAGTGTAGACCTATTATCCTTTGGAGAGAATACAGTAAATATGTGTTCTCTTTTTGGGAAGGATAAGTACATGACTGAAGAAAATAATACATATAAATTAATCTTGAAAAAAGGATTACTGACATATAAATATAAAAATAGCAAAGGTTGCCCACCAAATTTTGTTGAAGCTCCTGGTAAAAAGGGTGTCACTTTTGCTTTTCGTAATAAACAAAGTATGACTAAAGCAAGAGGATTCGTTATTACTTCAGAAGAAGCTATCTATGAGAATAAAGAAAAGCTCTCTCACTGGACACCGAACGTCTACCGCTGGGGTGGATACACAGATTCAAACAGAAAACATGTCATGGGTTTCTCGGAAGAAAACCTGCAACAAATCAATACATTTGTAATTGATTTTGATTGTTCAAAAGAAAAAGTGAGCAGCGACGATATTTTAATAGCTGGACTTGAACTTAATACGGTTCCGACCTTGATCCTAGAGACGCCTAATGGCTATCAGGCTTACTTTGTGTTGGACCAACCGAGCTATATTTCTAAAGCAAACGAATATAAGTCTTTGAGAACCAATAAGGCTATTGCGAGATCATTAAAAGTAGCTTTTTCAAAAGAAATTGAAGGGGTCGATTTTGGCTGCAATCCCTTTGGTATTTTTAGATTTCCACGAGAAGATAATATTGTCTACTATGATCCGACAAACGTATTCAGTTTTAAAACACTCATGGTGTGGTCCATGAAAATCAGTGACGATCAAAAACAAGAAAGACAAATGCTTCAGAAAAACAATTTTAGAAATACTGAGTTCAAACAAATTAAAACAAGCTGGTTTAGAAGTTTATTAAACGTGAAGACGATAAAAGGTGGCAAAGGATTGTTGGGACGAAATTCCGCAATTTTTACGGCTTCTTTGGCGTGTTACTCTTCAAAAATGGAAAAGGAAGACTGTATTGACTTAATGGACGAGTTCAATACCTTTTTGGCGAACCCATTATCTGATAGAGAAGTGAAGAAGATTGTCAGATCTGCTTATTCAGGACGTTACAGTGGTGCTTCAGCGCAATATGTACAATTATTGGAAGAACAGTGGGGGATCACTCAAAATCGCTCTGAGAGTTTAAATAAAGCTGCATGGCACAAGTTTGCAAAGCCCAGAGAAGAACGTGAGAAAACCCATTATTCGGAGTACCGGTTAGATCTGATTCAATTAATTGAACAAAAAACTAAAAACAAAGAAGCGTTTATTGAATTAACGAGAAAAGAGCTTGAAAAAGAGCTGAATATTCCTGAATCGAGCCTCAAAGATTTGTTAAGAATGCTAAAGGAAGATCACTACGTGATCATTCAAACGAAGCCTGGAAGAGGCGGATATACGCGTCTAGGGACAACTAAAAGTGTTGTCGTTAGTTTATTGGGGCAAAAGAAAGAACAGTATGCGAAACAAAAAAGAGAACTCGTGAAGAGGTTACCTAAAGCTGAACAGATCGTGAAAGAAGTAGAAGACATGCAACTAAAAAAAGAAGAATGGAGACCTAATATTCCTTTAGAGATCATAAATACTTCTTAAATTTTAAAAGGGACGAACTGCCTATTACTTATTTCTAGTATACTTCTTTCCTCTTGTCTAACTTCTTTATTGGGATGTTCCCTATCGTCTAGGGTAGTTTTATATTTTTTTGAGTAGGTTTTTCTACTAGGTTACCTTTGTATTTATGTCGTTTATTGATCTTTGAAAATAAAATATTTGGAGTATTCTTGGTTAAAAATGTATTTAAAACTGTTGGCATGACTGGAACTTTATAAAATGGAGTTCCAGTCATATTAAGGTTTTTTGATACTAGTCTTTATCTTATGATTATGTTCTTGAAGGTATAAAGGATACTTGATTATTGTTTTCAAAGTTTTCTTCTGTGAAAAAATATTTTTAGAAATAAGTGACTTTTTTAACTGTTTTTCTAGGTAGAGACTTGGTCAAAGTTGTTGAATAAGATGAAGTGTTAGGCGCTTTTTTTGTGGAACAAATCTGACTAAGAAATGTTCTGACTAGTACATGAAATGATAGTGAAGAAGTAGAGATATTTTATCAGGTTTTTAAATTTTTTTATAGACTAAAACTAGAAGTAACCTCATCCGTTACTTCTAGTTTTAGATGGTTTGAGTAATTGAATGTTATCGAATAATTTATGAGTATATTTGGGGAATATTTGAAGAAATTAGTGGGATTGTTGATGGGATATTGAGAACTTAATTCAGACTACTTAGGAGTTTGTTTTGATTTATAAAGGATAACATTAGGAATTATCTTAGTGATCATACGGACGAATGGAAGGTAATGATTTGAACGATATTGTAGGAGCTATTATTTCGAAATGATACAGTATTTACTTATTGATATTGATCGAGAAAGTGAGCTGAATGTTTTTTTGAAATGGTGAATAAATTTACTATTAGTTCGTTTAATTTTGGATAGAAATTTAATTCTAAAGGAGGTTATTTTTCAAAGAATCCTGGAAACTTTTTGGGTAATGGAAAGGAAAATAGCTGAACAAAAAGTCTAGATATATTTGAGAATTTTGAGAGATTATTGACAATAATATTGATCTAAATTGAGTGTATATGGGTTTGAAAATTTTATATACCAGGCATGGAATATAATAAAAATTAGTTGATTTTTATTGATCATTTTTATTTTTTAGTTTCAACTTTGTAGTGTTTTTAAAAGATTACTTAAAGGATGTTTTAAGGTAGACTATTTAGTTTATATTGATATCAATTTGGAGTTATTATTTGGGTTAGATTGAATGGGACTTTCCCCCTTTGACAAGTGAACTTTTGAGGGAAAGTATAGATTGGCAATGGTAGAGTAGGAATGATACAATAATAGAGAGATAGACAAAGGGCGCACTTATACACCCTTCTTCGAAAGGTGTATGCTAACGTCAGAAAATCAAATATCAAATATAAAATATAGAAAACAGATTTATCCCCTTCGATTATCCACTCACTTCGTTCATTCCTAATCAGGGGACAAAACCTCATTAGCATTCGTGTTTTCCTGGTTCAAGCGGAGTAAAATTTTCTGCGAAAATTTAGGTCTAATAGATTAAATAAAAGATCAAAGAGGGAGATAAACCAATGGCACAATATAGTTTTAATTGCAGGATCATTAGTAGAGCTAAAGGGCAAAGTGCCATAGCAAGTGCGAGTTATCGAAGTGGAGAAAAATTGTATAGTGAACGTTATGGAATTACTAGCTTTTACAAAAGAGACGTTCCTCCAGAAACGTTTATTTTAAAACCAGATCATGCGCCAAGTTGGACTCTTGATAGAAAAAAATTATGGAATGGTGTAGAGGAACAGGAGACATTTCTTAAAGCACAATTGGCTCGATCTTTTACGATTGCTTTACCTAGAGAAATGACAGACGAACAACAAAGAGTTTTAATAGAAGAGTTTGTTCAAGATCAATTTGTTAATCGTGGAATGGTCGCAGATGTTGCGATTCATAGAGATGATGAAAATAATCCGCATGCCCATGTTCTAACAACGGTCCGACCTTTTGACGAAAATGGAAACTGGGGAGACAAAACAAAAAAAGAATATTTGTTGGACGAAGAAGGAAAAAAACAGAAAACGAAAGCAGGAAATGTTCGGTCGCGTAAAGTAGATTTAACTGGTTGGGGAAACAAAGAAGTCTTCAAAGAGTGGAGAGAAGAATGGGCGAATATTCAAAATAAACACCTGGAAAAACTAGGATATAGTGATCGCGTTACGGACAAAAGTTATGTGGAACAAGGTATCAAAAGAACGCCTACCATTCATGAAGGATATGTCGCAAGACAGATGGAACAGAATGGTCGAAAAAGTGATCGAGTAGAACAAAATCGAACAATAAAAAAAGAGAATTATGAAACAGAATATACTAGAAGTGAAGACAGTAAAAAGACAGGGATTCAACAAAGTATCGAGCAGCTATCAGATACTGAAAAGAAAAAATTATTGACCCTTTCTGGTGCGTTAAACTTGCCGTCTATTACGTCTGAAAGTATCAAAGAAAGTAGACGATTATTGTCGAATTGGGAACGATCTACGACGATTAATCGTGATCTAGGGATAACGGTTAAAGATAGTAGTCAGTATAAAAGAATCTTTACTCTACATTTAGAAGAAGCTGCGGATATTATAGACAAAAGAAATGATCGAATCATTGAAACGTATTATCCAAAAGTCGCTGAAAAAAATCCTTCGAGCTACTATAAACGTGTTTTATCAGAAGCGACGATTAAAGAAGATCGCGTATTAACTACTGAAGAAGTTCATACGGTACTGAGTGAAGCTAAAGAGAACCAATTGAATGATCGGTTGCAGCAAATATACCGCGATCCTTATTCTGAAGATATAAAAGTTTTCCAGAAAGTATTTCTAAAAGCGCGTAAAGATAAAGCAGCTTTTCTTGAAACATATGGTATAGATCTTGAAGATCCTGAAGCGTTAACGGGTGTTTCTGAAGATGTTAAATTGGATCTGAAAAAGATCGATATGAAAGAACAACTGGCTTTCGAATCGATTAAAATAACAGAACAATATTTTGAAGAAACCATACGGTCTAGATATCCTACAGTTGATTTAAAGCAACTGACGCTTCATGAAAAAGAGCGCCTTTCAAGTCTAATTGATTACTATGGTGATCGATTCTCAGAAGTTCAACTTATTCGTGCTGGGCAAAAAGAATTGATTCAAAAATACAGTCATTATGAGAGAATGTTGGGATTAGAGTATCTTGATAAATTTAAAAAACACTCTTTTACAGAAGAGGAATTAGCGACGATAGAAAAGGATCCATTTAAAAAAGAATTGTTCCATACGGTTACAGATACCAGCAAACAAAAACTGTTTCTTTCTGAATTAGAAGATTCAGGAGTCTACCAAGAGAGAAAAGCTAACACAAAGAATGGACAAGATCATCAAGAGACACCCCTAAATCCATTATTTTCATTTTTATCGAATACTCGTTTGTACGAGAACCTCATTCAAGCCAGTGAAGACAATGCGAGAAGGCGTTCAGAAGAGATTTCCAGTCAAAGGCCAAAATCAGTAAAAAACACTCTAAATAGAAAAAACAAACACGATAGAGGCTATTCAAGCCATTTATAAATAAAATAAGACTAATCACTTTATTGGAATGGAAAAGCCATTAAAAGTATCTTAATCAGCTTTATAGAGCGTACGTTGATTAATTAAGATAAAAATATAGGTTGTATGTATAAGAACGTGAATGATATAATCTAATTAGAATTACCGCAAACCCATTAGGCGGTATACAAGACGTGGGCAGGCTCAGAGCATATCGCAAACCCATTATGCGATCTATAAAACGTGGGCGGGAATGTTTTTTCAATTAAAAGAAGCTGTCTGAGAACCCCTCATATAGCTTCTTTTTTGTAAAAATCTCCTTGGTATATCAACCATTTAGCATGAAACCATGGTATAATAGAGAAGTAGAAAGTTGAGACGGTGGCTATCTTGGAAGGTGGTGGTGCTTATGAAAATAGGTACTGAAATCTTAGAAAGGAGAAGCCTTTTTGTCCGTAGCTGAAGCCTTACAGCTCATGATGGGTTTTGGAAGTCTGTTGATTTCCTTAATTAGTCTTGTAGTTGTGCTGATAAAGCTAAACAACGACAAAAAAAATAACCGTCTTTAACTTTGGCGAGTTAACGGTTATTTTTTAATAATCAAACTTTGCTACCGTCTTAACGGTTCTACACGAGAGGGCATGTTAGCGCATGTCCTCTTTTTCTATCTAAATTATACCATATGTTTACATGTAGTCAAATAGTATAATACACCATGTGTTGTTTGGTAGAAATTCATTGATAAAAGTTGCGTACTGTATACTAAAAAATGAAGTAGCAGTATCTACTAAAAAATTAGCTAGTATGATTAGGAAAGGAGAACAGAATCTAGTAAGATCATTACAAGTAGCAGTTCGAGAAAAAGCTTAGTAACAGAATATAAAATCGATTATCTCAAGATAAGTTCTTAGTGGTTAAACGTTGTACTCGTTTTATGCGGCTTTCCTTATAAAAAATTTATACATGATTTCACCTAGGTATAATGTATTAATTTTTTACGTAGCCCTAAAGAAAAAGAACCCCTATTTGAAGGGGCTCTTGATATTACTTTTATAGAATTCCATATATACAAATGTCTGCTATCATTTATTTTCTATCTTTTCAAAAGTCAATATATCATTAATATCTTGAACATCTAACACAGTTGCTATTAGTTCAAGATGCTTAAAATTAATTACCGTTCTTGCACCTCGAACTATATCACTTATTGTATTTGCACGAATGCCTGTCTGCTCAGATAAATCTTTTTGAGTCATATTTTTTTTGATTAATAATTCATCTATTCTTAATTTTGACTTTACCGTAGGTGCCAATATACCGCACTTCCTTTATATATTAATTAGTGATCTCTCTACTGTCATGTACATAACATCCCAAAGAGTAGCTTCTTTACCTCCGACAGTCGGGTTTCCACCAATAGAAGACATATAATTAATAGCTTTTTTAGCTAACTCATTTTTTAAGGTGTCATATGTTTCAAACGGATCTTTCCTCCATTCATACATTCCGTTTTCGTCTTCTTTTAATATAGATCTAAAAGCTCCCAGTATTGGATATATAAGTCCTACAGGTACCTTATATCTCAAATCATGATCATTAAATCTAGTTTTGGCTACAGGGTTACCATCATTATATCCGGAATATGATAAAGCACCGTATTTACCACCTTCATTATTATAAGCGGATGGGAGAGTCATTTCTATTTCTGTATATAAATCAAATATGTCAGGGGCAATATTATGCATTTTTTCGAATACAGCATTAGATTGTAGATAAGCTGTTAGAACTGAAGCTTTTGAAGAATATGCAACAGTTGGGTGTTTAATATTACTATATTTATCCTTATTAAACATTGTTAGAACTGCTACAATTTCTCTTGCGTCTATAATTCGATAAACAGGAAATTCATCTCTCTTTTCGAATTGTTTAAATGCAACTCTCTCATACATCGGTAAGCCACCTATAGAGTCTTTAATAGGATCGAATTGATCTCGTAGTTCAGCCAAGGATTGCTCACTGACTTCAACAGATGTATTGCGTGCTTCTGCTAGTAAGTCCATTTGGTCCTCTACGCCTTCCATTATTTCAACTTGAACATATTCATCTATAGTTTTATTTTTACTGAGTTCGTCTAAAATAATTTTGTATGTGTGACCTCCATCTATGTTCCCATGGACATTCAAATCTTTAAAGACTAAGGTCATTTTATCAGTTTTGTTGTTAAAGTGAATACTGTCAACCGATAATAATATTCCACGATTTCTTTTATGGAATTGTTGTTCACCAGATGTCAGTGAATTCTTAATCGCTTTGGCAACGTCTGTGTTTAAATTTTGTTCTCTTGGATTTGTCATCATAGGTAAATCTGCTGGTATATCCTTTACGTGAACGTAAGTAAAGTATTTATTATACTTAGTCACGAAGGGATCTTCTAACTTCCTAAACCCACACACCGGTATTTCAACAATGTTTGTATTTTTGTTACTCATTTCATATTCCTCCTATTTTATAGGTCTAATTATCAAAAGTTGATAATAGATCGATTGCTAATGATTGTAAAATAACCATTGCACATACATTATATCGATATATCGATATAATGTCAATTTTTTTATTTTTATTATCATTCTTTACCATATAAAGGGCTCTATCATAACATTTTTGCTTTCAAGAAAAAATAGCCACCGTTTAACAAAAATATGAATAATAAATTGCTATAAGGATTGTAACCACCTTGCTAACGAAAGAAAAGCAGTCTTTATTTGAGAAAATAAGACTCGGTTATTTCTAAGATATTTAGGTACTATCTAATTTTCAAAGTATTTAATTTTACTCCGAATTATAATGTTAACAAAGAACACTTTCTGTTTAGGCTGAGACAATATACTTCTAAAAAACCCCTTAACTACTGAATTATGGAATCAGTAAGGTAAGTGGTTTTTCTGGACATTTAGTACAGATAATAAATATTCAATCTCTAAATGCTCTTTTTGCTACTTTATTCAATAATTTTTCCTTGTCAGTCTGAAATTCCAATTCATGAATGCGCACATGACAATTTGGACAAACCGCGATACTTGTCAAATTTTTATCACTAAAATTTTAAAAATAGTGATAAGAAACGCTCTTGATTTATTTTTATGAAGCATGACATTGCATTCGAAGTTTGTACCCACTTTCAAGAAAAAAAAAAGAACAGAGGGACATTAGTCCTTCTGTTCTAGAGATATATACTTTTTTACTTACGAACCCACATTTTATAAATCGCGTAATGGGTTTGCGACAGTTCTTGACGAGCCCACATTTTAATGAGTCGCATGATGGGTTTGCGACAGCTCTTACCTTGTATATAATACCATACATAACGCTATTTATAGGTACTTTTCAATACATTATTTGAAATGCAATTTATGCTTTTTACTTTCTAATGATAAAAAGCCGTCATATTTAAAAAATTTGCCGTCTTTATCTCTTTTTAAGGTTGCTTTAAAGGTCTTGACTTATTACTCGTTTGCGTAAGTTGTGTAATGAGAAATGCAACAGATTATTTTTCATCTTTATCGGCTAGTAGCACTTCATAGTTAACGTTTAATATATGTTTAATACCGTCTAATTGGCTCAATTTAATATGCTGTCTGCCAGCTTCTATTTTAACTAAAGTTTCTCTTGTCATATTTACATTTTTTAATTGAAGCTGTTTTACTAATTCAGTTTGACCGATCCCTTTTTGTTTACGCAATCGTCTAATATTAGAGCCTATGATATTTTCGTTATCGATTATTTTTTCTTCCATCAAATGTAGCACACCTTTAGAACTGAAATAAGTCCTTTTAATGTTAAGTTTAGATTTTGCTCATGTTATAATGGGACTAGTTCTGGTTCTTTTTGAGATAAGCCTTAAAAAAGGCTCAACTTATAATAGATCTATCTTATAAATCATTTCAAAAAAAGTATTTAGATAGATATTGGAGGATATAAAATGAGCAAGATATATGCAGTAAGTTCAGAAGAAGGTTTAGCGGTTGTTGTGAATGCTGATAGTAAAGAAGAGGCTCGGGAAATATTTATTAGGAATCAAGTTGATAATGAGTTTGTACAAGAATATGTTTCTAGTTTTGTAATGATTGATAGTTTTTTTGAGCGATTTTATCGAGATGAAATAGGTCCTTTGTATAATAGCGAATCAGGATTGTTTGAAGAGGTTGATAGAATTCGAGAAATGACTTCTGAAGAAAAAGAAGCATATATGCTTTCATGTATAGAAAAAAATGTTAAAGAATATTGGGAAGATAAGCCCGAATTTGCAAAAGAATACCTAGAACAATTCCATGAGGGGAATAGAACTGAAACTTATTGCGCAACGAATTTTTCTGAAGCGTTTTGGCTAGCTGCGTCAAAAGAAGTTATAGATGAAGGGCGCTGCTATGGAGATATTGAGATTGTCGAAATAGATTTTGAAAATACCAACTATCATCTTATTAATGATTGACCGATAAGTTGATAATGATTTTTGTATAAGAGAATTGTTCTACAAAAATAGAGTGAATCAAGTTAAATGAATAGTAATTTGATTATCTAATATTTTAACGGAATAAAGAAGAGTGAGCATATTACGCTCACTCTTCTTTACATATGCTTTTCAGTTTTCAACTAATACTAGCTTTCGTAGTATCTAATATAATTTCCTATTTTTTCATTGCAAACCAATGTGCTACATTTGTATCTGACTATGTTTCTTTAAAAAGCTAGTGATATAAAGTCAATCATCTATTGATTTTGGATTGTAATTGGATAATGGCCAGTCTAATAAATTCGTCTTCTATTATTTTTTTAAGTTCTAACCCTCTGTTTTGAAGTTCTTCAGCATGTTTAAGTTTTAATGATCGAGAGTCCGGCTCGAAAAGATCTAGGTTACTTCTTCCAATCACTAAAAGAGTTGTCTTTTGAGATACACTATACTGGACCTGTCCGCCTAAAGATCGAACCAAATTCTGTGCCTGTTTTCTAGTCATACTAGCTAATTTTCCTGTGAACACAACCGTTTCGTTTCGAATCATTCGCTGTACCTCGCTTGTCTTTAGTTATTTTCTTCGACTGTTTTAAGCTTATTATCAAAATCACTTTATAATAATTTTTAGTATAAGCTTTTATGCAAGAGAATACACTGGTTCCATTTCTATTTTTTTGAAAAGGTTTGCAATTAATGAGGTTGTTTCGCTATAATTAGAACTAAGGTTCGGAATTTATATTATGCGGAATTGGAGTGTTTACCTATGTCGAATTTGCAAATGTCTTTTAATAAGTTTCATGAAAATATTAGGCTAGAACTTGATGATAAAGATACATTGCGTGAAAAGAGAAGCGAAGTTGAAGAAGTTATACAAGATAATATTCAATTAAATTTTAAGTATAGTTTTTTTGATCAAGGAAGTTACTCAACTCACACAGGAATAAAACCTTTGACTAACGAAGATTATGATATAGATAGAGGAATGATTATCCAAGCTACTGAAGATGAACTGAGTCCAGGTACAGCAAAAAAAGCAGTTTTTGATGCCCTTATAATGCAATACGGAGAGGAAAACGTTAGAGTAAAAGTGCCTTGCATAACAGTTGAGTTTCCGAAAGACAATGTACATGTGGATATAGCTATTTATCGTGAAGAGAATGATAGTCTTTATTTATGTAAAGGAAAATTAAAAAGTCAACCAGAAAACAAATGTTGGGAAATTGCTGATCCTAAAAGTTTGAAAGAAAAGATCAACAAAGCACAAAATACTGAGGAAGATAGAAAACAATTTCGTCGAATCATTCGTTATCTTAAAAGATGGAAAGACTTAAAGTTTAAAGGACAAGATAATCGACCTACGGGTATTGGTATTTCTGTATTTGCGATTGACAAATTTACTCCAGAATATTTATTTGATAGCATTACTTATGAAAACAAATATGATGATGCTCTCTGTTTAAAAAAGTTTGTAAATAAAATGATAAACGGATTTTCTTGGGAGTCAGGAGAAGAAGATGTGTACGAACGGCTTAAAGTATTCTTGCCCACAGAGCCGTATTCAGATGTATATCAGAAGGTCTCAGAAAATCAGATGAGAGACTTCAAAAAGAAGTTAACCTCTTTACATGAAGCATTAGAAGAAGCTTTAAATATGTCGGATTTGCATGAATCTACTACACTGTTGCAAAAATATTTCGGAGAAGATTTTGAAATCACTTCTCAGGAAAAGACTGCCAAAGCGTTTAACCAAACCGCTGTTATTAGTGATACTCCAAGCGCATAAAGGAAGTAATTATCATGACTGATTTTAAGCAAGTGATAGAAAAGTATTATGGAGAAGTTCTTCAATTTAAAGAACAAAAAAATTTAACTTGTTTTCTATATGAGTATGAAGCTTTAAATAAAAAAGTTACTTTGCGAATTGAAATATCAGATAGATTTCCCAATGAGATACCTGAAATTTTTGTGCACAAATATGAAGATAGTTTAGATTTCTTTTCTCATGTGGAGAGTGAGGGAAAAGTTTGTTACTTTCCAACTGATAATATCGTGTTTGATAACACCAAGCCGGAACAGTTAATTATAGAATGTTTAAATCAAGTGCTAAAAATTATTGAAACATGGAAAACTCAAGAGATGGAAAATGAATTACGAAGAGAATTTCTTTCTTATTGGAGTTATTTATGGAATAAGAGTAAGAGTCGTAGTATTTGCACATTATACTCAGTACTTGGAGACTCGATACAAGAGTGTGAAATAATAAGAAGCAAAAGTCGTAATTTTTTATTTAGTAAAAAAGATAATAAAAAACAAGAAATTTTGAATATCGTTTTAGGAGAAAATCACGATAGAAATAAATTAAAAAAAGAAACTGCACTATATCTTCCTATAAGGGAAAACAACAATATCATACCTCCTAATCCAAAAAAAGAATTAAAAATAGAAGATGTAAAAAATATAATTGATGGAAATTTAAGGTCATCAGTGAAGAAACAATATAAAAGATGGTTAAAGAGGACAAAAAAAAGTTTTTGGCTCTTTGTAGGTATTCCTATTAGTTCTGGTAATACTATCGTAATAGGTTTTTTTGTGAAAAATCATGGCAATAATAACCCTTTAAAGAAAAATGATCATTCTCACAAAGTAATACCTTTGCTTATAAAAAGGGCTGATAGTCAGTATCAGATTAATAGAACTTCTCAAAATCACTCATTAGATAAAGCAAAAATAGCAATAATTGGCTTGGGTTCAGTAGGATCTATAGTAGCAAACCATCTTTCAAAAATGGGTGCCAAATCACTATTGTTAGTTGATAATGATTCGATAGAAGTGGAAAATATTTCAAGGCATTTGCTTGGTTTTGATAGTTTGTCAAAAGGGGACGGATCAAAAGTAGAAGCCCTTCAAAATTATATCGAAAAGCAAAATCCTAATATTAATATAGACGTGGAAAGTTTAAGTTTTCAAAAAATGATTGAGGTAGATCCTTCTTCTTTTGATGATATAGATATCATAGTATCCTGTACTGGAGATACTATGACTAATATTTATATTGATAACTTCTTTAAGGAAATGAATAAACCTTTAGTATTCGGATGGCTTGATCCATATGGTATTGGAAGCCATTGTTTGATAGCAAAAGCGCAAAATCCTGGGTGCTATGGATGTTTAAACTATGGTAGTGAAGGATTATGTAGCAATAGAGCATCCTTTGCTGAACCTGGACAAAACTTCCAAAAAAATTTAGCGAGCTGTGGTTCTTCATTTATACCTTACAACTATATAGCTAGTAACTCGGCTGCTAATCTTGTGTGTGAAGGAGTTTTAAGAGTGATCGAAGGGGAAGTAGATAGCAATAATTTATTGACTTCAAGTATTGGTCGGACTAACCAGTTTTTGAAGGAAGGGTTTAAGTTAAGCAAGCGACATAAAATTTGTACTGAAGTACCAGAAAAACTAGAAACAAAGTTCGTTGTTTCTGAATATTGTCCTTTTTGTGGTGAGGCGAGTTGATACAATTAAAGCTACACGATGGTAGGATTATAGAAATTAAAGAAAGCTCAATAGAAGTTTTCTTTAAGTATATTCAAACAGCCGATAAAAAAGAAGCTGGAGGAGTGTTAGTCGGTAAGCGACTATTAAATAATACTACCATTGTAACTTTCGCTTCAGAACCTGGTAATTTGGATAAAAGAAGTAAGTTTAGGTTTAGAAAATACCCGGCACACCACAAGCAGTTTATTGACCAGCATTTAAATCAGAGTGACCGATTCATGGGGTTTGTAGGAGAATGGCATAGTCACCCAGAACCCGTACCTACTCCGTCTCAAACAGACTACAAATCTTGGACAAAGATAATAACTGATAACAGTGATACTTCATTGCTCTTTTTTATTATAGGTACAGTTAAAATTGGAATTTTTTACCTAGATAATAAGACATGGAAAAACGTAGAATTCACAATTAATGATAGGAGTGATGAAGTATGAAAAATAAAAGTATACGAAAAGATCTCTTTTTTTGGTTTTCCAAAATATGGATTCAATTAGTCATTTTATTGATAACGCCTCTAGTTGTTAGTTTAGTAGTAGGAAATACGTTAACTTCTACGGAGATATCAAAGATATCTACAAGAAATTATTTTCTTAGAACTATATATGAACTCTTTACTGATAAAGGGATTGCTTCTTTTATTATGATATTCATAATTACTTTTTCTACAATCTTTATTTTTTTGAGAAACATGAACAAGGATTCTTTATTAAATGACGGACAAAATATTTATATGCATGATCAGTATATTAGACTATGGATTGCTTCAAAATTACTCGGATATAGTAAATTATATTTGGTAGGAGTTTCTCTACCATTACAATTTAAATTGATATTAGAAGGAACATTTAAAGAATATACATCGGAGAGTTCTACAACTAATTACGTGATCCTTAATGGAGAAATTATTGTCGATGACTCTGAAATGGTTAAAAAAAATAATGAAGATTGTCCATTGGTATTACTTATTTGCGATACTTACGACATAGAAAATGAACAAATAGTAGAACCGTACAAAAAATATCCAAGAGTAAAAATCTCTTCTCCCAATACAGATGACGGCATTCGTTACGATAATCCAGAATTAGTAGTTGTAGTTAGAAAAATTACCCAACAGTATATATCTCAATTTCCTGAAATTATAGTACTAGCGACTATGAATCCGAAAAATAGTATGAAAATTATTGGAGATTCATTTGCACAATCTGGAAGAAATGGATTCAAAAAAATTACAGTATTGCAGATGGGTGAAAACCGTAAATATTTAGATGAATATATTGTCTTTGAAAAGTAGTGGTTTTTGGGGTAATGAGAGTGGAAAGAATTCAACCATTATTTGGTGTAAGACTTTCTTCTTTCATTAATAACCTTTGCTGAAGTAAATTAAATTTATTATTTTTTTGACAAAAAATTTAAATTGGTGTATTATAAATGCATAGGAACTTACCACGCTTCTTGAGAATTATCTCTAGCGGACCAAGGTAGGTCTTTTTTTTTACATAAATTGAGAAAGTAGATGTCATATGTTTACCTATAAAACTTTAGAGTATGTAGATTTTTTATTTAAAGAAAAAGATAAAATTAAATTAAAACCGACAACGAAACCTTACGATGTGAAAAAATTTAAGAGTACTAATGATTTAATAAAACATTTAAATACTGCTGATTGGAATCCTATTTCTTTTAATAAGGATGAATATAGAGAAGCTTGTGTATTTTTAAAATATACAAACTACTACTATTTTTCAATATATAGAAAGCAATTACCTAGAATAAATAGTAGAAGATACACATTTTCTGAAGTTATGAGTTTGTATAATTTTGATCAATGGTTAAGAGAAGAACTTAACAAAGTTACTGGAGTTATAGAAATCATGTTACGTTCAACATTGACTCGTGAATTAGGAAACAACTATACAGGGGAATTAGAGAAAGCAGAGCTCTATTTAGATCCAAACATATATAATTCGCAAAAATCATATAGGGAAAGTTTAAGTATGATAGAACACAGAATCAGTGCGAGTAAATCAGAACCGATCATGCATCATAAAAATAACAAAGACTATAGTATTCCTCTGTGGGTATTAGTGGACGAACTTACTTTTGGAGAATTGTGTCGATTTGTTGAAAGTTTAGATGAAGGATATCGTAATTATTGGATTATTAATGCTTTTCCTAAAAAACATATGAAAAAGTATATTTTCAGTTGGTTTCGTGTCGCTTGGTATATGAGAAATGTTTGTGCTCACTACTCTAGAATATATGGTAGATACTTTACCGCTGTTAGACCACAGCTTATGAAGCAAGAAAAAAAATTAGCAGGAAAAAAAGGTGACGATAATCAAGATTTATTTGCTTACTTATTGGCGTTCAAGCATCTAGTTAGTTTTAACAATCACTATAAAAGAAAAGGCTGGAACGAATTTATAGATCAATTAGAAAATAGGATAGATACTTATCCAGAACTGATTTTGTGCAGTAAGATGGGATTTCCAGAAAATTGGAAAGTGCTTCTATCGATTTAAACAGAGGTGAAGCTGTTGATTTTTCTAATATTATATATAATGGTTATAAATCTCGTTTTGCATAGTTTCCTCGTCTAGCCCTATATAGGCTAATGTGACCGCTGGACTAGAATGGTTAAAGACCTTCATCAACAAACTCACATCATTGGTCCGCTTATAATGAAGATACCCGAAAGTTTTGCGCAAACTATGAGGGGACAACTTCAATCCAATAAGATCTCCAGATTCCTGGACAATCCGAAAAGCCTGATAACGGCTGATGGGTTGTTCAGGATTTTTATTGCTCGGAAACAAGTAATCGTCTTCTGTTAGTTGGTTGGTCATTACATAATCTCTGATAATCAGTTGGATTCCTGCGTTCAACTGGAATCTTTTCGGTTTTTTCGTTTTTTGTTCGATTCCGATATACTCTCCATGTAAGACGGTCCCAACTTTGGTCGACAACACGTCAGAGACACGCAGACCGGTATTCAACATAAAATCGATCAAAACATATTTTTTAGAGGTCTTTCCCCACAAACTTTTCAATTCTCTCAATTTTTCTTGGTCTTTCACTGGACTCGAAGTACTCATATTTCCGCTCCTTAAAATGCAACAATCAGCTTCAATAAGTTGCGTTATTTACTTATAAATTAAGTATACAAAAAAAACCTTGAATATTCAAGGTTTTGGACGCAACATTCTTAACAATTGTTGCATTTTCTAGAAAGGGAATCTAAATAGGATACTTAAAACTATTTCCTTGACTTAAACCTCACTTTAAGTGATAAAGTTAAAGTAAGAAAAAGGAGTGATCATAGATGAAAACAGTCAAATTAGGTAATACGGGTATGGATGTCACACCAATCTGTTTAGGTACCATGAGTTTTGGTGATCCAGATAGCTGGATTCATGATTGGGTATTGAAAGAAGAAGATAGTCGAAAAATAATAAAAAAAGCTTTAGATCTAGGGATCAATTTCTTTGATACAGCTAATATCTATTCAAAAGGAGAAAGTGAAAAAATATTAGGTCGTGCGTTGAAAGATTATGCAGATCGAGAAAAAATTGTAGTAGCTTCTAAAGTTTACAATGATATGCACGATGGTCCTAACGCAAATGGACTTTCAAGAAAAGCGATTATGCATGAGATTGATCAAACACTTATACGCTTGGATATGGACTACCTTGATTTGTATATTATTCATAGATGGGACTATAACACCCCTATTGAAGAAACTATGGAAGCCTTACATGACTTAGTTAAATCTGGAAAAGTGCGCTACATTGGCGCTTCAGCTATGTATACGTGGCAATTTCAGAAAGCTCAGTATGTAGCTGAGAAAAATGGCTGGACAAAATTTGTTTCTATGCAAAATCACTACAATTTAATCTATCGAGAAGAAGAACGGGAAATGGTTCCATTTTGCGAAGATCAAAATATAGCTATAACGCCTTACAGCCCATTAGCTTCTGGACGGTTAGCACGAGATTGGTCTGTACAGACAGAACGAAGCACAAGTGACACGATCCAAAAAATGAAATATACTTCTTCAGAAGAGCAAGATAAAAAAGTTGTAGAAAGACTATCTGCATTATCAGAGAAGCGAGGAATCCCTCGTGCACAGATAGCATTAGCATGGTTGCTTCAAAAACCACAGGTTGCTTCAACGATTATTGGAGCAACTAAAGAAAAGTATTTAGATGATTCTGTAGCAGCGCTAGAAGTTAAACTAACAAAAGCAGAAATAGCTTCTTTAGAAGAGCTTTATGTACCACATGAGATTATTGGTGCATTGAACGACCCTAATAATTAGTTCGGCTAATACTTACTAATTTGATTTTAGATACCACTATGACTGAAGTCATAGATAAGGAGAAAAAATGAATATTTCAGAAGTATCCATCCTTTTAGATATTACAGCTTCAACCATACGTTACTATGAGAAAATCAATTTGATTCCACCGATTACTAGAAATAGTGCAGGAATTCGTACATTTACAGAAGAAGATATAAAATGGGTAGAGTTTGCGAAATGTATGCGTTCTGTGGGATTACCTATTGATAACTTAAAAGAATATACACAATTAGTTAGACAAGGAGCCGACGAAGCGTTAGAAAAAAGGAAGCAAATACTTTTAGAATCCCAGCAAAGTATGTTAAAAAAGAAAGAAGAAATAGAAAGTGTGTTAGAACGTTTAGAAGACAAAATAAATGATTATGAAGATAGATTATCAAAAAAAGAAAAAGACATGAAAAATCTTATTAAGTAATGTACTAATAAGCCCCAAAGAAGTAGAATAATTTCTACTTCTTTGGGGCTATTTTATTTCATGCAACAATATTAAGAATTGTTGCGTTTTATTAATTTTGTTATTTATATCTCTATTAAGTAAATGTCTATTGTTAAAAATGAGAAACCATTTCATGAACGTATTTATTTTCATAAAGATATTTCCAATATCAAGTTCTAATAATCCAGATAACTTATTCCTTAAATCTTCTTTTCTTTTTCATGAATTTTGTACACTATAAAGTTTAAATTTATAATCATAATCACTTAAAAAATGCTTACTTTATCTAGTTTACTACACCAAAGATCATTTTAGATATTTAAGAAAAACCACTTATATTTACTTTAGAAGAGATGTGCTTTTTGATCTTTCATTCCAATTATGTCCTCTACTGTAGACATATAAGTTCTTCTAACCTATATAATATGGTCTTTTTTCCTATTTTGGTTAATATATATAAATTAGGAAGCTTTTAGGATTTGATTCAGTACTACATTAAAACATGGATCCGGACTAATATTTAATTTTCAGTAGCAAAAATGAAATTTAGGTCACATAAGTAAAAAAAGCATTATATGAGAATTAATTAAAGCGGTTATTGGAAGGTTTTTTAATTCTAAAATATTAATGAGTGCTATTAAAGGTAATTATCTACATGAAATTTACTAATTCTTTTTTCAATTTCATATAAAATTGATTCATATGAATAAGTAAATAGTTTATCCATTGGAATACCAAAAAAGTCAGTTAAATAATCATTTGATAAACTATCAATATTATCCATTTCTTTTATTGACAGTTCTCGATTGTTTGCTGCTAGTTCCAGATATTCTTTAGGATTACATAAAAAATAAAAAATTTTTATTACGGCGTATAGGTCTCTATTTTTGTCTTTGTATTTCGATGTCCAAAATCCCAATGTACCTTGTTTATAATCTTCTAAATAATAAAAGTCTGTATTTTTTTTAAAGAAATACTCGGTATCAATTATCTTGATTTGTCTACCGTTAAAAATAATATTACCAAGAGACAAATCTCCTATAATATAGTTCTTTTCATGTATCTCTTTGACTGCAGAAAGAAGTTGTTTGCAAATGAGAGATACATTTGTACCATTTAGCTCTTGTTTTTTATATACTAGTTCAAATAGTGAGCTACCTGGAATATATTCTTCTAATAAACATACATCTTCATTTAAATAGAATATGTCTACAGGATTCACTAGATGAGTTAATTCGGATAAATCATTCAAAACATAATATTCCCAGGCTACCCTTTCAGAGGAATCAACTAAACTGTCCTCAATATTACCCAGTCTTCGACCAATCTTCAATGTCATATATTCTTGTTCATTTGAATTGAATACAAGAATAATGCTAGATTTACCAGATCCTCCTAGGCTCTTTATAGGGGTTAAATAGTCTGGGAGCTCTGAGTATCTCTTAATATTGTGGTACGGCAATGTATAATCAGATTCTAAAGGTAGAATACGAGTTCTTGAATCATCACTTTGAGTATTCCCACTTAGTAATTCTCCAAATCGGTAGTAAACAATTTCACTATTTAAAAATCTGAAATCTGATGGTATCTGAATAGATCTAAACTGCTTAGTAAGCAAATGAAGATCGAATATAGTTTTTTTAAAGTGGTTGGTATCTTTTGGGTAAACAGTAAATGCTTTACCGATTTGCGAATACCCATAGTTACCTTTGTTTAATAATATCAGGTCATTAATTGATTTTATCATCTTATATGAAATATCTTTTTCTTTAAAATAGTTAATTACAATCTCAGCTATCGCTAAAATATTTGTGGGAGTTGCAGATAAATGTATTTTATAACCAGTCTGATCAAGATTATAAGAAACACTTGAATAGATCCAAATGCCATCTTCAATTATTAAGTTATTTTTTTTAAAAATTTCCTCATACTGCTTATCTAAACCGATTGACTTATTTTGGTTAAGGATTAAAATATTCTCCATAAATTTTTTCTCCCTCATTTCTAGCAATTATTAATAAGCCTCTTCCGTAGATCTCAATCAATTGCTTATCATTTTTGACGTTATTCTTTTTAAGAACTCTTGCCAAGCTACTGAGTCCATATCGATTCTTATGGTTGTAAGATAATACAATAAAGTCATAATATTCTCGCCAAAATTCCAAAGAATCAGTATCTTTGTACTTCTTTAATATGTTGTCTAACTCATTAATTAATTTTTCTTCAATTATATAGTCCATGTCACTTCTCCAAAACTGTAATTAATTTTGACGTCAACTTAATTCTTTCGTTTATATCAAATTGTTCATGCGAAATATCGTCAATTTTTTCTAAACTAAGCTGATTGCAATGCACGTCACTAAATGTTTCTTTATATGTTTTTAGAAGTTCCTGAATTTGACCTATGGGGCATATTTTGTCATTTGTAGAATGTAAAAAGATTAATTCTTGAGTAATTTTTTTATGTTTAGCTAGTTCAATTGGATTAACGTTCTTGACATGAGCTCTATCTGAAATATCAAAATACTTAAGAATTACTTGTCTTGCCGGAGAAAATATATATTGGAAAAAAAGGTCCGTAAATCCATTAATACTAACACACTTATTGAAAGTTAGCTCTGAAGTGAAAGCTAGCATTGTTGCTAGATACCCTCCATAGCTTTCTCCAATTACTATACACGCTTCTGTATTTATTTTTAAAGACAAAATTACTGACATAATACTATCTAGGTCAATCCGTCCCCCATTTCCATATAAAGATGTTTGGTACGCCTTAGAATATCCTGTAGAACCAGGATAATTTAAAAGTATTATTCTTCGTTTTTTTATGTTTGATAAATAATAAATTAAGTAATCAAACAAAGGAAGAAAAGAGCTGTTAGGGCCTCCGTGCAAAAATACTATTGTTTCTTCAGCTATTAGTTCGTTATCGTAGACGGGAATTCCGTTAATCCATTTATGAGAAAAACCATCTTTTTTTATATCTTTTCGAAATTCTAAAAAATCAGAAAATAGCATTATTTGAGTAGGGGTAATAAAATTCCCTATCGATAACACGATATCGTCCTGCATATATACATATCTATCTATAAATCCGTTAAGTTTATAGATAGTGCCATTTTCGACTATATACGAGTAATTCTTATCAAAACAAGAATCAATTCTTTGGTACTTGTTCTGTTCTGTTCGTTTATAAATATAATTTTTTACTATTTTTTTCAAAGGTTTATCCATATTACAATATAGACTAATTTTATCTTTATTTCTTAAGCATATGAGTTTGCTAATGTTATTGTCTTCTAAGTTTACTAAGAAAATATGAATCGACTCATCGTTATTAATAACTTCTATAATAAATTTCCATGTTTTATATGAATAGACGATTTTTTCAATAATTAATGAAATATTTTTAAAAATACTTATTTTCCCTTTTTTTGGATCATATATTATAATTTTATCTTTAGTCTGTATCAACAATGAATTTTTAACCCAATGAATACTTAATACGTTTTGACGAAAAAGTGATCCGATAATTTTATGTTCTATATTCTTAACTACGATTTGGTCTTTACCATAAGTTTTTTTCAAATAAGCATACATATTTTTTGACCTATTTGAAGTAACCAGTAATTCTTCTAAGTAATTCATTTACTCACCCAAAATTCAAATATAAGGCAGGGCGATAGAACTCTATCCCTGCCTTACATTTTTTATAATAATTAGTTTTACTACGGTCTAATTGTACAACGTTGTGAGTGCATCCATGGTGAAGACATTACTCCGGCAACAAGTTCATCTTCAACTCCTAAAGTAGTTAAAGCATCAATATCTTTTGAGAGTAAAGCATTTCTCTCAGCAGCGGACAAATCATACTTAGAAAGAAATTTTTCTGGATTGGATAAGTAAGAGCTAATATCAGAAATATTTCCTTGCAGATGATTAACAACGGTATTGAAATCTTTTGACATAATATAACCTCCTAAATATTGTGTAATAGCATAATTTGTATTACAATACATAATATATTATTTATTTATTAATAAATCAACCTATATATTAATAAAAGTTTAATTAATAGGTGTAAAGTTTTAATATTAATGGTGTTTTCCTATATATAAATCAGTCGAACATATATAATTTTGTGAATATATAACTATTTTCTATCCATTTATGTATGTTTAATACTATTTTTTAAATCGCAAACAAAATTTGCAATTAAAAAATGTACTGATAAACAGAAGTACAAAGTATGATTTTGTACTTTTAAATCAGAACAATTTGATTTCTGATTTTCATATTTACATTTAATATCCAAAATTTTACGCTATTTAATGAACCTCAATATATATTTGTGAAAAATAAGTTCGAAACATAAATATATATTTCGTAATAATGTAATAAAAATTATTGATTTGAGAGGGTAAAAAATGAGAGACGATATAGTAGTAGAAAATTTGTCAGTATATTACGGAGATAATGTAGGGCTTAATAGTATAAATTTCTCAGTAAAAAGAGGAGAGATGGTCGCATTAGTTGGACATAACGGTTCGGGTAAGACGACTCTATTCAATACACTTGCAGGATTTCTTTCACCTTCTGGTGGCTCTATCGAATTAGGAGAAGAAATTATAAGTAACAAAAGTTTTTCTTCTATTGGGTTTTCCCCACAGTCCTTAATGATTGATTGGTATACAAATGTTTATAATAATGTGTATCTTGGAGCACAACTTGCAAACTTAGATAAAAAAACAGCTAAAATTTATACTGAAGAAACTATTAAGCTTTTAGGTCTAGATAATAAAAAAAACAAAGGTTTGGACGAACTTTCTGGTGGACAACAACAACGTGTCCAAATTGGAAGAGCAATTGTTCATAGGCCAAACTTATATATATTAGATGAACCAACGGTGGGTCTGGATGTAGAATCTTCAAATAAGTTATTGCAATTTTTAAAAGCTGAAGCATTAGATAACAAAATCGTATTCATCTCATCACACGATTTAACTTTATTAGAAGAATACTGTGACAAAATGATATTACTCGATGAAGGTAACTTGCTTTATTACGGAAGTATATCTGGTTTCTTAAGACAAAAAAGTGACGAAAAAAAATACAGCTTAAAAGTAGAGAATAAGCGAGTAATTAATAAAACAGAATTAGATGAACTTAAACAATTAGGTATACATCATTTTTCACAAATTGATGATCTGGTCAATATTACTACAACATCAGCTGTTACGGTAATTGAACTAATCAATATACTTGATAAGTACTTTTATATACACTCTTTGAATAGTGAAAAAGTTAGTTTAAAAGAAGTTTACTTATCATCTCGGGAAGGAAGGTAAATCATGACTCCACAATCATTAAGACATAGTTCTAATTTAGGGCTAAATGGCTTAAAGCTACTAATTCAAAATGAATATAAAGCCTTTTTCAGGAACAAAGGAACGTTTCTTTCTCAAATAATTCAACCTGTTCTCTATTTTATTTTCATTGTTATTGGAATTAATTCTTTCGTGGACAATGTTACTTACAATGAAATAGTTGTTTCTTATACAAATTATGCCCTAACGGGAATTTTAGGTATATTAATAATTTCTCAGATGACGCAGGCTATATATAGAGTTACAATTGACAAAAAGTACGGGTTGCTAGCATTAAAAATTCAAAGTGGGATTTCCCCATTTTTTTATCTATTGGGAATGAGTACTTACCCCACTCTAGGTTTTATTATCCAAAGTATTAGTCTTTTTTTAATAGCTAATATCTTCGGACATGGATTTTCAATAATTTCATCTTTATTAGTAATGTTGTTTTGTGTTTTTATCTTACTCTTTTGGACATCAATTGGTATTATGATTACTTTGAGAATTAACAATTATAATACCAGAGACAATATTATCTCGTTTTTGATCACTCCATTAGGTTTCTCTGCTCCAGCATTTTATTTTCTGGAAGACGTTCCTACTTTTATTAGGTTGTTAGCTTACATTAATCCACTTACTTACCAGCTATCTGCAATAAGAGGTCTAGCTTTTAACCATATTAACCTGATAGTGTTTTCAATACCTTTATTATTTCTTATTTTAGTTTTATTTGTAGCATCAAAAATAATTTCGAATACTGATTTAGAGTTGACCGAATTTTAAATTTAAATTTTTATATATATTTTAATATGGAAAGGAGAAATAAACCCATGAAGCAAATTATAAATATACTTCTTATTTTCAGTTAAATAAGGAGGAATAATATGGACTTACTAATGGATATAAAACAAATTCAATTTGATTATATGGAAAACAGAATTTTTACCATTGATGATTTAAAAATTTATAGAGGTAATAGAATAGGTGTGGTCGCTCCTAATGGAAGTGGCAAAACAACGTTGTTAAAAATGTTAAATAGAGATATTTATCCTGGAAAAGGAACTATTCAGACCTATGGAACTATTGCTTTAATGGAACAGCAAGCTTCCCCAAATTTTTCACCATTGATAGATGAAAAACAACGAAAGATTCTGAATATTCCTACTAACTATCCAGAGTTAAGTGGTGGAGAAGCAACAAAACTTAAATTTTTAGAAGTGTACAGCAAATTTCCTGATGTACTACTATTAGATGAACCAACAGCTCATATGGATATACAAGGACGTCAATTTGTCATAGATCAGCTTAAACATTATTACGGGGCATTTATTCTAGTTTCGCATGATCGTTATTTATTAAACCGATTAGTCGAAGAAATTTGGGAAATTCAAAATCAAAAAATTATCAAATATACGGGAAATTACACTGAGTACAAAACGCTTAAAGACTTGGAATTCAAACAAGCTAAAGAAAATTATTTTAATGTCCAGGAAGAAAAATTACGTTTAAATAAGGCGCTAAGTGAAAAAAAAAGACTAGCTGCTACCGTTACAAATAAAAAGAACAAAAAAGAGTTTAGATCAAAACCCGGTAGAATGACAAAATCAAAAGACACAGCGGCTAAAAGTCTTCATAAAGCAGCAAAAAGTTTAGAAAAAAGAATAAAACGAATGGATGATGTATTTCTTCCAAAAGAAAAACAATCTATTAATTTTGATTCGAAAAAAATAAAAGAAATTCATACGAAATATCCTATTATGATAGATTATTTAGATATTAAATGTGGAGACAAATTATTGATTAAAAATGTAAGTTTACAAGTGAAGCTAAATAAATGTGTCTCTATTACTGGCAAAAATGGTTCTGGAAAAAGCACATTACTTAAAACGATTTTTTCGAATTTTGAGGGTGTGAATATTTCTAAAAAAGCTAAAATTGGGTATTTCAACCAAAATACCCATCACCAATTTCAAGATGATAATAGATTGACAATTTTAGAGTATTGTAAACTAAAATCAGATTATGATGAACATTATTTGATAGAAATTCTAGACAGAGTGAATTTTAAGGGAAATGACCTCAAAAAAAAATTATCACAATTAAGTGGAGGCGAAGCAACACGATTGGCGTTACTACTTATTTTTGTTCAAGATTACAACATTTTACTACTAGATGAGCCAACAAATTTTCTTGATATTGAAACAATTGAAGTAGTAGAAGATTTTATATTAAAATATCCAGGTACAGTTGTATGTATTTCCCACGACTTTCACTTCATTGAGAAAATTAGTGATGTAATTTACTATATAGAGGGAAAAAAATTAATAAGAAAATAAGATCTTCATGAAATTAATTCTAAAATAAAAAGGTATTTCGAAAACTTAAGAAAGATTACAGGCTATTTCTAAAGCTAATATATATTTTAGTTGTCAATTCAGTAATGTGCATTCTGTATTCTGCCTCCGGATAGGCAAATAAACCGGTAGCTTATCCAAAAAGTTTGAAACTTTATTGGAAGTTACAACATATAATTAAATATGTCTTGTAATAAGTAGAAGAGAAATTTATCAATATAGAATAATTAGTATGTTGTTTTAAGTTTTGAGAGGCATAATATTTATTATTAAATAAATTGAAATAAATATGCGTATGCAATATAATATTATTAAATATGGTTTATTAGAAAGGATTAATTAAGTTGGATATAGGTAGCAATGTAAAAAGATTACGAAAAAAACTTAATTTAACCCAGGCTCAATTAGCTGAAGATGTATGTGCCCAAACAATGATAAGTAAAATCGAAAACAATGAAATAACTCCAAATAATAATATTTTAGGAAAATTATCCAAAAAATTAAACGTAGATTTAGTAGATCTCATGAATAAAGAAAAGGAAAATATTTCTGTTGAAAAAATTAAAAATATAAAAAATATGATTGATATTAGCCTGACTAAAAGAGATTATGAAATGATAAATCTGATAATCCAATCTAACATAGATATCATAGAAAAGAATGACATTCCTTATTTTCACTGGATTCGAGGTTTGTTGTATTATTATAAAGAGAATAACCCTAAGAAAGCAGTTCAAGAATTCGAAGGGTTGGATGTGAGTAACATGCCAGCCGATTTCACAGTCGATGTGACTTGTAGTATTGGCATCATTTATTACGAGATAGGAAATTTTGAAAAAGCAAGTAAGTATTTTGAAATAGGTTTAAAATGGTTTTCCAATAAGGTGGAAAACTGGTCTAAAGTAAAATTGCTTCTGAATTATTCTCTTTGTTTAGAAAGTTTGGAAGAAGATGAAAAAGCTTTAGATATGGTTTTCGAAGGTATAGAATTATCGAAAAAAAATAATTCTATTTTAGGATTAGGTGACTTATATTATCATAAAGGTTACATGATGAATAAGTTGAAACAATATGAAGAAGCTAGAAAGGCTTATAAAATTGCTCATTCTTTATTTGAAATTCAAGAAAATTCCAAATTTAGTATTATGGCTAATTTGAGATTAGAAGAAATAATGAAAAATAAGGAGACGTTGAAAGATGAAGAGAAATATGCTTAAAACGCTAATGTTAACATTTTTAATAGGTTTATTATTTACATCTTTAAATTTAGATGTAATTCCTAATAATGGGGGGAAACTACCACCATTACCATTACAGGCAGTAAATTCTACAGTTAATTTAAAAGTTTAAATGTAAATAATAAAATTTGTAAATTTTTAACTGAGAATCCTTTCAATAAGGATTCTTTTTTTTTGACCATAACCATGGGAAAGAAGTAAATATGTAATGATTTTATAGAAAAAGATTTAATTTAAATGAAAGAAAATAAGTCGGCTAGTTAAACATATGAAACTATAAAATTTCAAATATCAAAACTGTAGAATAAGTGTGTGTGGCAGAATAAATATGTAGAATAGTGCAGGAAAAAATCCATAACTCGGGCCAAATAAAATAGCCCATTGCTTCCACCCATACCATTCGCCTAAAATGGAGTTTGACTAAGAACTTCAGAAA
>NZ_CAKAKH010000005.1 GCF_916618885.1 Marinilactibacillus sp. Marseille-P9653
CTTTAAACCGACATTTGTACTCCCATAAGGTCGATTTAAGCCCGTCACAGAGCCTTAAAATCGACCTCTAAAGAACTAATAAATATTTATTAAATATTATATAAAAAAGCAAGCCCCTCAAAAAACAACAAAATCTAGGACGAAAAGATCAAAAAAGAAACCTTGCTGCGCAAGCTAAACCCATCTTAAAGATCAAGCCCTTCAGCAAGGAAACTTTAAGTGGTTTCTTATCCAAAAGCTTCAGGGAGTCTTTTTATCTTGAAGTAAGGAGCTCATTTGTTAAGTGCTCGCTATCGCTCGTGCAGGGCAAGCCCTACATACCCAAAATCTAAAAATGAGACTTAATTATATTTAAACAGCCCTTATTTCTTAAAATAAGGGCTGTTTACGCATTTTAAGGACAAACCAAAGTAAATCTACCTACAGTCTTATTAAAACTGCCTATAAGGCTTTTTTGACGTTTAAAACGATTTAAAACGTGTAGTAAAGACCAACAATTATTGTTATTGTAAAATCGACAAACAATACAAACTAATTAAGGTGGAGAATACTTATGGATTTGTTATTTGAAAATCAAACTCAAACGACTAAAAAATTATTGGAGGAGTTCTCAAAAGAAGCTTACTACGCATTTAACAAAAAAACTCGAATGATATGTTTAATAATGCTGGTTGTAGAAACATTTGCTTTCGTACTGAGGTTTGTTTCTTCTGGTTTTAATTTTTCTATGCAACTCTTCTTTCTTCTCTTTTTAGCTGGTTTCTTTTTATTTTTTTATTTCAAAGGCTATATTTTTAAGTTACAAGAAAATCTAAAAAATTTAGAAAGTATTCATGGAGAACTACCGCATGCTATAAATAAATTCTATGAAGTCAATATTGAAACTATCACTGATCACAGTAATTTAACTTTCGAATACAATAAAATTACTAATGTTTTAGAAACAGAAAACTTATTTATCATAATGATTGGGAAACAAGGGGTATATCTTTCAAAAAAAGGTTTTACGGTTGGTAATTTTTCTGATTTTAAAAATTTTATAGAAAATAAAATGAATTCTAAAAATTAGAGATAAATCTAAAAAATATTGTCACTAACTTTCGATAAAAAATCTACAATTTTTTTAAAATCTTTAGTATCTCTAATTCCTTTTTTTAGTAAAAGGGCGCACTTATACATCATTCTACGAATGATGTGTGCTAAGATCAAAAACCCAAACAAAACCCTCTCCCCTTTAAGCCTTTCAGCTTGCTGGGGAGAGGGTTTAAAAAATGTGAAAAAGAAATAAAAAAATAGACATTACTTATCATTTTCTCCACGTTTTTTCTTCCAATTAGCTCTTCGTTCAGCTAATTTTTTATCCAAGATTTCTTGATCTTCAGGAGATATATTTTCAATTTTTGGAGGTTGATAATCGTCTCTTGCCCATTCAGGTAATGTTTCAGTTCTTATCGTTTTTTTAGACTTAGAATACTTATTTTTGTCCCAAGAAGTAGTTTTTTCTGGAGTCCATGTAAATTCATAAGCAACAATAGGATTCCCACGTTGTCTAGTCTTTATTGCTTTCACTTTGAGCGCTTTGAAATATTCAGAAAGCTCATCCTTGATTGGCTGAATCACTACTTGATTTATGTCTGTTGCTCGGTAGCTGGTAGGAATTTGAAGTATTTCTCTAAAATCACTCACAGAATATTCGACTCTTCCAACCGTACGCCATTGTTTAAGTTGCTTGAACATTTCTTTAGCGTAAGTTGATCGGATATTTGTAAACTGCTTCAATTCGAATTGAGTAAACTCAGCTTCAAGTTTATTTAAAACATATTCGAATTTACTCGAAACTTGAACCTTTAAAGTTAATTCGGATAGATCATCTGTCCAGCGAGCTTCAAAGTACTGGAATAGAGGAATGCTTATTAAAGAATTTCGTGTTTTCTCTTTGTACCTCATGCTGGAGAGCTTATCTTCTAAGCTTGCTATAGTTTTTTCGAAGCGCTGATTGTGCTCAATAGTATAATTAGCTAACTCTGCCAACGAATGTTTATCAAATTCAATTATATCTGTTCCCTTATCTCTGATTTCCGTAATTATAGCGAAGAAAAAGTCTTGTTCTTCTGCTGTCCACTTCCTCATAGGAACAGTATTTAGGTGGTTTTTATAGCGTGTTACTTCGTTCATGGGAGTACCTCCTCTATGTATTACTCCTAATCTAACACTAAAACGTTTAAGGAGCAACATATAAATTTATACTCCTTAAACCGACATTTGTACTCCTTTAAACCGACATTTGTACTCCTTTAAACCGACATTTGTACTCCTTTAAACCGACATTTGTACTCCCATAAGGTCGATTTAAGCCCGTCACAGAGCCTTAAAATCGACCTCTAAAGAACTAATAAATATTTATTAAATATTATATAAAAAAGCAAGCCCCTCAAAAAACA